>JBEKFN010000359.1:0-4502 GCA_050013295.1 Terriglobales bacterium | reverse complement strand
GCCCCGTTCCAAGGCGGCGCTGTGCTCGTCGCCATGCCGCTTCCGCCAAAATTCGCCGAAACCGCCAGGCAGATTCAGGAGAGCCAGCAGCGCTACATCGAACTGGCCGCGAAAAGGAAGCTGTTTCGGCGGACTTACATCGGATTTCTGCTGCTGCTGACGGTCGTGGTGCTCTTCGCCTCGACCTGGCTCGCGCTCCTGCTTTCGAAGTTGGTCAACCGTCCAGTGGCGGCGCTGGCCGCCGGTACGGAGGCAATCTCCAAAGGGCAACTGGACTACCGCGTCGATATCCGCGCCACCGACGAACTGGCCGAACTGGTGCAGTCTTTCAACAGCATGGCGGAACAGCTCGAATCCAGCCGGCGCCAGATCGAAGCTTCCAACCGCGATGTTAGCGCCGCGAACGAGGCGCTCGAAAGCCGACGCCGGTACATCGAAACCGTCCTCGAGAGCATCCCGACCGGAGTAATTTCGATTGACGCGGCGCGCCGCGTGACGCTGGCCAACGCCGCTTTCTCCCGCATGTTTTACCTGGAGCGGAGTGAGTACGTGAGCCCGGCGTCGCTGGTGAACCTGCCGCTGCGGGAGGTGCTGCCCGCCGAGGTGCTGGCGGATTTGGAACCGCTGCTCCGCCGTGCCGATCGCATGGGCATCACGGCGGCCAACATGGAACTTGCCTTGCCCCGAGCGCAGCTGAATGTTGCTGTAACCGTCTCCGCGCTGAGCCACGCCGCCGAGGGACTGGGATACGTGCTGGTGTTCGAAGACCTGTCGGACCTGTTGCGCGCGCAGAAACAGGCAGCCTGGCGCGAGGTGGCGCGGCGCGTCGCGCATGAGATCAAGAACCCGCTCACTCCGATCGCGCTTTCCGCCGAGCGCATTCATCGTCATTTGACGCGGGGCACGGCTCCCGATGCCGCCTCACTCGAGGTGATCCGCACGTGCGCGGAAACCATCGGGAATGCCGTCGAAACCGTGCGCACGCTGGTGGACGAATTCTCGGTGCTGGCGCGTTTTCCCGCCTCCCGCCCACAACCCGCCAGCTTGAACAACCTGGTGGAAAGTGCGCTCGTCATGTTCAATGGGCGATTGGAGGGCATTCGCGTGCGTACGGAACTGGCGCACGATCTGCCCGCCGTGATGGCCGACCCGGAAGCGATCAAGCGCGCGGTCGCGAACCTGGTGGATAACGCCGCGGAGGCAATGCAGGACGCGATGCTGAAAGAGATCACGATCTCAACCTCGCTGGTGGCCAGCCGCGATGCGGTCGAACTCGTCGTCTCCGACACCGGGCTGGGCGTTTCGCGCGATGTGAAGGAACGGCTGTTCCTGCCGTACTTTTCGACCAAACGACGCGGCACAGGGCTGGGGTTGGCCATTGTGAGCAGAATCGTGGAAGACCATCGTGGTTCAATCCGCGTGGAGGAAAACAAGCCGTTCGGCAGCCGCTTCGTTATCGAGTTGCCGGTAGCGGTTGAAACGGTTGGCGCTCCGGCATGAGGAGAGAGTCGTTGGTCGTGCGTCGTCAGTCGCTCGCGGTTCTCTGCATCACGCGTAAAGCGTCCCAACGACTAACGACCAACGACTACCGTTAAGCTAAACCATGGCCCACATCCTGATCGTCGATGACGAAGCCGGTATCCGCGAATCGCTGCGCGGCATCCTCGAAGACGAAGGCTACAAAACCAGCGTCAGCCCGAGCGGCGAAGACTGCCTCGAACTGCTGCGCAAGAGCGGCTTCGACCTGATCCTGCTAGATGTGTGGCTGACCGGGATCGACGGCCTGGAAGTGCTGGAGAAGATTCGCGAGATGGATGATCCGCCGGAGGTCATCATGATCTCGGGCCATGGCACCATCGAGACCGCCGTGCGCGCCACTAAACTGGGCGCCTACGATTTTGCCGAAAAGCCGCTCTCGCTCGAAAAGACGCTCATCCTGGTTAAAAATGCGATCGAAGCCCGGCGGCTGCGCCACGAGAATCTCGATCTGCGGAAACAACTGCAAGCGAAGATCGTGATCGTGGGCGACAGTGTTCCCATGAAGGCGCTGCGCCAGCAGATTGCGCTCATGGCGCCCACCAACGGACGCGTGCTGATCTACGGTGAATCGGGCACCGGCAAAGAGCTGGTCGCTCATGCCATCCACATGCAGAGCCTGCGCAAGGATGAAAAGTTTGTCGAAGTGAACTGCGCCGCGATTCCCGAGGATCTGATCGACAGCGAACTGTTCGGCCACCGCAAATCGTCGTTTCCGGGAGCTGCCGCCGACAAGGAAGGCAAGTTTCAGAAGGCCGATCGCGGGACCTTGTTCTTAGATGAAGTCGGCGACATGAGTCTGAAGACGCAGTCCAAGGTCTTGCGCACCCTGGAACAGCAGCGCTTCATCCCGGTAGGAAGCGACGACCCCGTCACCGTGGACGTGCGTGTAATTGCGTCCACCAACAAAGACCTGGATGAAGAAATCGCCAAGGGGAATTTCCGCGAGGATCTTTTCTACCGCCTGAACGTGGTTCCGTTTGTGGTGCCGCCGCTGCGCGAACGCAAGGAAGACATCCCGTTGTTTGCTCGGCACTTTCTGAAAGAATTTGCTTCCGCGTACGGCCGACGTCCAAGAGAGATCACCGATGATGCCATCGACGCCCTGATGCGCTATGCCTGGCCGGGGAATGTCCGCGAGTTGCGCAATGTGATCGAGCGCATCGTGATCATGAATCCCACCACCTTCCGCTTTGAACGCAAGCATCTTCCGCCGCTGGTGCACCGCGACGCCAGCCGGCGTGTGGCGGGCAGCGAGGGTTCCACGCTGCACCAGGCGCGCGCGGCCTATGAGCGCGACTACATTCTCAAGAAGCTGGACGAGAATCATGGCAACGTCAGCCGCACGGCGGAAGTGCTCGGCCTCGAGCGCAGCCACCTGTATCGCAAGATGAAAAGTTTGGGCATCGCGGCGAAAGAGTAGGGCAGGTGTCAGGTCGTAGGAGGCGAGGTCAGAGGTTAGAGGTCAGATTGCAGAGGTCAAAACCGTCGCACAAACGGCGGCGATCCCGGGATTTAACCTCTGCAATCTGACCTCTCACCTCTGACTTATTTTGTCGCGTCTTTTAGATCGGGAAAATCCTCTTCCCAATACTCCGCGGGACGGCGGTCCCGGCTCGGCTGCAATTCGATGCCGCGCAACTGCACGCGCCGGATCTTGCCGGAAATAGTCTTGGGCAGCTCGGAAAATTCGATCCGGCGAATGCGCTTGTAGGGACCAAGACGCGCACGTACGAATTTAAAAATCCCGCGCGCCACTTCCGCCGACGGCTCAAAGCCGGGCTTCAACATGATAAATGCCTTGGGCACATGCCAGCGGATGGCGTCCGGACTGGGCACCACCGCAGCTTCGGCGACGCACTCATACTCGATCAATGCGCTCTCCAGTTCGAACGGACTCAGGCGATAATCGGAACTCTTGAAGACGTCGTCGGCGCGGCCGATGTAGGTGAAGTAACCATCGGCATCGCGGTGCGCCACGTCGCCGGTGCGGTAGTAACCTCCGGCAAAAGATTGCGCGGTGCGCTCTTCGTCGTCCACATAGCCAACCATCAGGCTGATGGGCTTGGGATCGGAGATGACCGCGATCTCGCCGTCATCGGACTCGTGGCCCTCGGCATCGAGCAGAACCACGCGGTGCCCCGGCGAGGGCTTGCCCACGGCGCCGGGTTTGACGGTCTGTCCGGGAAAATTGCCCAGGAGCAGGACGTTTTCAGTCTGGCCAAAACCGTCGCGGATGGTGATATTCCAAGCCGCTCGCACCCGCTCGATCACTTCCGGGTTGAGCGGTTCGCCGGCGCTTGCCAACTCTTTAAGCTGGACCGGGAACGACTTCAAATCCTCGAGGATGCACAGACGCCAAACCGTCGGTGGCGCACACATCGTGGTGACGCCGCAGCGGGCGACGACCTCGAGGGTCCGCTTGGCGCTGAAGCGGTCGTAGTTATGCACGAAGATGGTGGCGCCCGCGTTCCACGGCGCGAAGAAGCTGCTCCAGGCATGCTTGGCCCATCCCGGAGTGCTGATGTTCAAGTGGATGTCGTCGGGCCGGATGCCAATCCAGTACATGGTAGCGAGGTGGCCGACGGGATAGCTTTGGTGAGTGTGCAGCACTAGCTTGGGCAGAGCCGTTGTGCCCGAAGTGAAATACAGCATGAAGGGATCGGTCGCGTTGGTCTCGCCGTCCGGGGTGAAGTCCGAGCTTTGTTCGTAGGCTTGCCCGTAGGGTATCCAACCTTGTTCCCTACCGCCGACGAGTATGCGAGTGTAATCGCCCCCGAGGCTGGCAAACTTGTCGGTCAGGCCAGGAATCGAAATCACGTGCCGGGCCTTGCCTCGATCGAAGCGGTCGCGCAGATCGGCGACGGTAAGCAGAGTGGCAGCGGGGACAACGACGGCGCCCAGTTTGAGAGCCGCGAGCATGATTTCCCAAATCGCTACCAGGTTGGGGAGTTGGACGATAAGGC
>JBEKFN010000358.1:0-4513 GCA_050013295.1 Terriglobales bacterium | reverse complement strand
ATGAATGTGCAGCTGAGCTACAACGGGACGACGCTGACACTAACGATCACGGATGCGAGCACGTTGAAGAGTTTCACGACCAACTGGACGGTGAACATCCCGACGACGGTGGGAAACACGACGGCGCTGGTGGGGTTCACGGGAGGCACGGGAGGATTGACGGCGATTCAAGACGTTCTGAGCTGGACCTACAGTACGCAGTAACTCCGAGCGCCGTCAGTTTCTCGGTTTTTTAATTGTCTGAGAAACGTACTCGGATATGGACTCCAACCGGAACGCCGAAATTACGACTGGATTGGTTGTGTGCTATCTTTCCGAGTTGTTCCCGGTTGGTTTGGGCTATTGTGCACCATCGTTCTTCTTGAGTCAGCGTTCCCCCTCATGCGGCTCAGGTTAGAATCATGAGTTTTCCTGGGAGTTTCCATGCGTTCTCGCCTGGTGGTGCGCGCTACAGTGGCATCCAGCCTGCTGCTGGGTTTCTTATTTGCCGAGGTTCCCGTTGTTTTCGCTCAACAAGAAACAAGAACAGCCGCCAAGCCCGGTGAACTGACGGTCAAGCGCATATTCGCAGAGCCGAGCTTGAGTGGGCGCTTAATGAGTGACATCGCATGGACGCCGGACGGCAAGCGGCTCAGCTATTTCGAGACCAAAGGCATTGGCAAGTCCGCGAAGACGGAGCTCTGGGCGATGGAGGCCGCGACAGGAGAGTGCTTCCCGCTAATTTCTGCAGAAAAACTCGAAATGACCCTGCGCGCGCCACCCAGCAAGGAGTCGCGAGCAACCGGCGCGGGACAACATGCTCCCTTGCAGTACCAATGGGCGCCAGGAGGCGACGCTCTACTTCTTGAAGGACCTCACGCCCTTGCCTGGTTCGATCTGAAGAGCCAGACGGCGCGCTTGCTCGTTAACGGAAAAGAGGATTTGGGTGACGCAAAGATCTCGCCTAACGGGAACTACGTGAGCTTTGTGCGCAACTACAACCTCTGGCTGGTGAGCACTGTGCATGGAAAGGAGCGCGCGCTCACGACGGGCGGCAACGAGGAAGTGCGCAAAGGTGAACTCGACTGGGTGTATCCCGAAGAGCTCCAGATTTTCACGGGCTATTGGTGGGCTCCGGACTCTTCGGCGATCGCGTATCTGGAAATGGATGAGCGGAAAGTGCCGCAATTTCCACTGGTTGATTTCGAGTCATTCACCGGGGAAGCGGAGCTGCAAAGGTATCCGGTGCCAGGAGGCGCGAATCCAGTGGTGCGCGTTCTCGTTGCGCTGGTGTCGGGCGGGGAGCCACGCCCGATGGATCTTGGTGTGGAAACGGACACGTACGTCCCTCGGGTGAACTGGCTGCCCGATTCGAAGCACTTAGCGATTCAGCGGCTGAATCGCGCACAAACGATTCTGGATATGCTGCTCTGCGACACGACCACCGGGAAATCGGTGCCTTTTCTTTCGGACAAGGACGCCTATTGGATCAATGTCAGCGATGACCTTCGTTTCTTGAAGGATGGCAAACGTTTCCTGTGGTCCAGCGAGCGTTCCGGCTACCGCCACCTCTATCTCTACGATTTTTCGGGGAAGCAACCCTTGCAGCTCACTAAGGGTGATTGGGAAGTGAGCCACGTGGATGCCGTCGACGAAGCGAAGGACGTGGTCTATTTCACGGCGACGGAAAAATCGCCGCTGGAGCGGCATCTCTATCGCGTCGGGCTGGATGGGAGCGGTTTCACGCGGATCACCACGGAAGAAGGCACACACCGCGTGAATTTCGCGCCCGAGGCAGCGACTTACGTCGACACGTACTCCAACGCGAGCACACCGCCCCGGCAAGATCTCTATCGCGCAGATGGCAAGAAGCTCGCCACACTGAACGAAAACAAGGTGGCGGAGCTGGACGAATACCGCCTCTCGAGGGTCGAATTCTTTACCATAAAGTCGCACGACAGCATGCCGCTGAATTGTTCGATGATCAAGCCGCCCAGCTTTGACCCGTCGAAGAAATATCCGGTTCTGGTGTACACCTACGGCGGGCCGCACGTGCAAGTGGTCGTGAACGCGTGGACGGGCAGCCGCTTCCTGTGGCACGAGCTTATGGCGCAGAAGGGCTATATTATTTTTTCGCTGGACAATCGCGGCTCTATGGGGCGCGGCCACCTTTTCGAAGAGCCCATCCATTATCGTTTTGGCGCCCAGGAGCTTTCCGATCAGCGGGACGGCGGCCAATGGCTCAAAGGGCAGCCCTACGTGGACGCGGAACGCATTGGCATCTGGGGTTGGGGCTACGGTGGGCACATGACGCTGCACGCCATGTTCAAGGCGCCCCAAATCTTCAAGGTGGGATTCGCGGGAGGCCCGGTGACGGATTGGCATTTTTATGACACGATCTACACGGAGCGCTACATCGGGCTGCTGCCCGTGAACGCAGACAGCTATATGGAATCTTCGCCGACCGAGAATGCGGCGAAGCTAAAAGGGAAGCTACTGATCGCGCACGGAACCGGTGATGACAACGTGCACTACTCAAACACGCTGGTGCTGATTGACGATTTGGTCAAAGCAGGTAAGTACGTCGAGGTAATGGCGCTCCCAGGGCGGGGGCACGAGATGAGTGATCCGCCGGCGCAGCGTTTGTTGTGGGACCGCGTGACGAAATTCTTCCTGGACAATTTATAGCCTGCCGGCGGCCTTGAGGCGTGAACGGCCGAACAGCATCGCCGCCCGGGTGTTCTTCTCCTTCCAGCCATCGAGCTACCGTCCCATTTGAAATATTCGCGAACAATGGCCCAGATTTTGCGACCATCCTCCTCCTCGTCGTCGTGGTGGATAGTAGACAACGTCGGCATGGGCGCGCAGTGGGAGCTCAGGCAGTCCCATTATCTGAAGAACCGAAGCGGATATTCGAGGGCGGCTTGAAGCCGGCCTCACATGTTTCGGGGCCATGTTCCTTCGGTCGAGGTTTAATAAGCCGAAAAATTCAGCCGAGGAAAAAGTGTGGCCTACTTTGCTAGTATGTTCGCTCGCAAAGTAGGCTTACTTTTTTAGTTCTTGTTTTGGTCCTGCTTTGATTATGTTGTTGCGCCCCAAAGGCGCGTCATCCCAACTGGCTGTCGGGACGAACTGCAGCGAAGTCCCGGGCAGGTTGATGCATTGGGACGAGTAGATGATCTTGCCCCATTCGTTGCCCTCCGCAGGATGACATTGGCACGGAGTTTGCGTCAGCAAACATTACTCCCCCCTTGGTTACTATAGTGTGCCTTAGAGCAACTTCTGCTGGCTTGCCTAACTGCAGTAACATAGGTAAGACGAGAGTGTTTGGCGCCTTGTCTTGCGAGAGGGATACGTGAAATTTCTTAGGAATCAGCGGCTTAGAAGCATCTGCTCCTTTTAAGCAGGAGCATTGGCCGGGATTGGACACGAGGGAGTACCGCATCTCCCAGGGTTACGATTCTGCCGCGGCTCTCGTAGTTGACGGGAAACTCATCGCCGCTGCGGCGCAGGAACGCTTTAGCCGCAAGAAGCACACCGGCGATTTCCCGAGGGACGCCATTCAGTTTTGTCTTCGGGAGGCGGGTCTCGGCATCGAAGATGTGGCCGAGATTGCCCACGGTTTTGATTATTTGCCTTTCCAGCAGCTCTACTCGCTCGATCCAGATTCCTCCAGGCTCTACCAGAGGGTGTTCTCGAAGGAAGCACTGGTCCGGCAAGTGGGCCGCTCCTTCCCCGATTGTCCTGCCGAGAAGATTCAGCCGGTAGGTCATCATCTCGCGCACGCCGCCAGCGCTGCATTTACGTCAGGGTGGGACGAGTGCCTCGTCGTGGTAAACGACGCGATGGGCGAGGTGCAAAGCCTCACTGTGTTCGAATTTCGCGGCGGCGAGTTCAAGAAGCTGCGCGAGATACCTGCCAACGATTCCATTGGCATTCTCTACTCCCTGGTGACGCTGCACCTGGGCTTCGATTTCAACTCCGATGAATACAAGATCATGGGGCTGGCGCCCTATGGCGACCCGGAGCGCTTCCGCGCTTTCTTTGAGAAAACAGTAGAACTGCGTCCCGATGGTTCGATTCGAATTCCGATTCTCCGGCTCAACCGTTCGCGAGAGGAACGCGAGAATTACCTGTCGACCCGCGCCCACTTTGACGAGCACCTCGTGGCACGACGAGCGCCCGACGCGGAGATCACTCAGGAACATAAGGATGTAGCGGCGGCCCTGCAGGAGTGCTTGGATCGAGTTGTGTTGCATGTTTACGGACACTTCGGAAAGCAGACAGGCATGCGGCGCATCGCTCTGGCCGGCGGAGTCGCGCTCAATTGCACGGCCAATGGCAAACTCATCGACTCCGGCATCTTCGATGAGGTCTATATACAACCCGCCGCCGGAGACGACGGTACCGCGCTGGGTGCTGCCCTATACCGCGCGTCACTCTCCGAAGAAGTTCACAATGAGCGCATGCCGGTTCCGCTGCTCGGACCTGCATACCCGTTTCCGTGTATTGAGAAGGCGATTGAGAAGTACGC
>JBEKFN010000357.1:0-4537 GCA_050013295.1 Terriglobales bacterium | reverse complement strand
AGGAATGTTCTCCGGAATAATCAGCAATTCATGGAGTTGTGCCCGGTTGACCGGCAAACAGGAAGTAATCCCATAACGGGGAAAGCCAGGCCGGGAGAGGCGTCTGGATGGTTTACGTAATCGGCGATCGCACTCAGAACCGGGATTGTCGGTGAAATCGCGACCCAGCAACTTTTCCAGAACAGTTGGGTTTGCAAGTATTTGTTTGGGTTCTTCTTCCGGGAGTTCGCTATGATCGGTATGACGGAGAACGGATTCGAGCAGCGCTGGCAGCCTTCGCGGGCTATCCAGGCGGAACGCGGTGCAGTGAGCCTTGAGGAGCGTCTCGAACAGGCGACCCCGATTAAGGAGCAGCTTGATAGCGTGCGCAGCTGGCGCGAACGGCTGTCGCCTAAGTTTCGTCGCGCCTTTTCTGCTGGGCAGTTGCTCTTTCAGGTTGTCGGCGCCGCCGGTTACGCTGGCTACTTCGCTTCCATGCACACGTTAATGCGCTTGCTTTCCGGCGCCTTGATGGCAGGCTCATGGTACGCGATTTACAGAATTAAAGGAGCAGCTCAGCCCTAGCACGCCTTAAGAGTGCCATTCTTAGCCCAATTTTGACTCCTCAAATGGCCAGCTTTCTGCCGACCCTCGTTACCACCATTGTGATTCAGATTACTTGGCCTCGGCTGACTGAGACGAATTCACCGTAATTGTTGAGAACAGCGATTGCCCCAAGTATTCGACAAATCAGTTCAAGATTGTGGGATGGGTGTGCGTACAGGAACCTGAGATCATTGGGACCTGAGATCATTGGGATCGATTTGGAAATGGTCGGGACGGCGAGATTTGAACTCGCGACCCCTTGCACCCCAAGCAAGTGCGCTACCAGGCTGCGCTACGTCCCGATGGAATCCGCTGCCGAGGATGACGATGACAGCGTGGGGTTCGACTTTTCGATTCTACACCCGTCGGCAGCCACGGTGAAATCCCACTCATCGCAAATTGCGCGATGAGTGGGGCACCCGACACTCCTCTGTCACAAACGGAGGGTGACGAGTATCACCTCAAGGCGACTGCTTCTCGCGGCAATATGATTGCGTGGCGATCTTAGTGGTGGGCGGAGCGGGCTACATCGGCAGTCATGCGGCGCGGGCGCTGCGGGAGGCGGGGTATGAAGTCGTGATTTATGACAATCTCTCGACCGGGTTTCGCCGCCTGGCGGAGGGCTTCGAGTTGGTGGAGGGCGACATTGCCGACGAAGCCCGGCTCCGGCCGGTGCTCGCGGACATGGACGCGGTGATGCACTTTGCCGCCCACGCTTATGTGGGAGAGTCGGTGGAGAACCCGCAAAAGTATTTCCGCAACAACGTGGTGGGGGGGCTGAGCCTGCTGAACTGCGTGCTGGAGGCAGGTATCCGCCGCTTTGTGTTTTCCTCGAGCTGCGCCGTCTATGGTCGATCGCAGCGGCAACCGATCCCGGAGGCGACGGCGCGCGAGCCCTTGAATCCCTATGGCGCGTCGAAGCTTTTTTTCGAAAACGCGCTGGAGGCTTACGGCCGGGCGTACGGATTGCGCTCGGTGAGCCTGCGCTATTTCAACGCGGCCGGAGCCGATGAAAGCGGCGAGATTGGCGAGATGCACCACCCGGAAACTCACCTGATTCCGCTGGCGCTGGCCGCCACCGCAGCGAACGGACCGGAGTTGCAAATCCACGGGGGCGACTATCCGACCGGGGGAGGCACCTGCATTAGGGATTACATCCACGTCAACGATCTGGCGGATGCGCATGTGAGAGCGTTGCAGTACCTGGAGGGGGACGGCGGGCGAAAAGGGGACAGCGCGCTGGAACTCAATCTGGGGACAGGCTGGGGACAGTCCGTTCTCGAAATAATCGAAGCCACGGAAATCGTCACTGGGCGGCGGGTTCGGCGAAAGACAGGACCGCGGCGGCCGGGCGACGCTCCTGTGCTGGTGGCCGATCCGTACAAAGCTCAAAGAGTGCTGGGATGGAAGCCCAAACGCAAGCTCCCTGAGATTATATCGAGCGCTTGGATGTGGATGCAGAGAGATTTGTAATTAGTAATTTGCAATTTGCAATTTAAGAATAGAAACGCCGAGCTTTCTAAATTACCAATTACAAATCACCAATTGCAAATTCTTTCCGTATCCTTTCCCAGGTCACCTCCAGCTCTTCGGGCAGCACTCTGGTTTCGCCGATGACACTGATGAAATTGGCGTCGGCGATCCAGCGCGGCAGAATGTGCATGTGGATGTGTCCAGTCACGCCGGCGCCCGCAGCTTTTCCCATATTCATGCCGAGATTGATGCCGTCGGGCCGATAGAGAGCGCGCAGAACCACTTCCATCCGTTGGGTGAGAACCATCATCTCGTGGGCGGCATCGGCGGGGAGCTTGTGCAACTCGTCGATGTGGGCGTAGGGCACGATCATGACATGCCCATTCGTGTACGGATATGTATTGAGAATGATGTAGCAATGCGCGCCGCGGTGGACGATGCGGGCTTGTTGGTCGCTTTCTTTAGGAGCATCGCAGAAGATGCAGCCCGGCTTCTGGTCGGCGCCAGTGACATAGGCGTAACGCCACGGAGTCCAGAGAAGATCCATGGGGGGAGGGTAGCAGAAATGCGCTGCGGGCTGCGAGCTACGGGCTGCGAGCCAAGAAAACCGTGGGGGCAGCGGGTCGCTGGAAGCTCGCGGCTCGAAGCTCGCAGCTCAGCAGTGTGACAAATCTGTAAATTCTTAGGCCATTGGCCGGAATCGGGTTTGACACTGTTCCAAAGCGGTTGCTATAGTCAAATGGTCCCCTATTGGACGCGGTTTCGAACCAGCTGGAATTGTTCTAGGGTCGTCCGCCAGGTCGGCCTCAACGCAACTCTAATGACCACGCCAGCAGTCCGCTACACCACGTCCCGCATGAATAGCGCACGAACGCGTGCGACACAGAGGCTATGAACTTGTTCGACGACACCACCGCTCGCAATCTTGAATCCAGTCTTGAAACCATGACACCTGCACACGACACCCACGCCGGCGCCTCGGCCGTACTAGACGCTCCCGAGACCGCACAACCTTCACCCGCGGAAGCAATAACTTCCGCCCCTGACGCTCCTGAAAACGACGCTCCTGAAAACAGCGCGCGGGAAAACGACCCTCCTGAAAATTCAGCCCCCGAGAATGCCGCGGCTGGCAGCGATGATTTTGCGGTCGCCCTCCAGCATTTCGAGACCGAAACCGAGGAAGCGGTTGGCGACGACCACGTAATCAAAGGCCGCGTAGTGAAACTGACCGCGACCCACGTCGTCGTCGATATCGGAGCGAAATCCGAAGGCATGGTGCCGATTGCCGAGGCTCTCGATCACGAGGGCAAGCCGAAGTTCCAGCCCGGCGATGAGATCGACGTAATGCGGGAGAAGGGCGAAACCGAAGAGGGCTACGTCAACCTCTCGCATCTGAAGGCACATCGGCTGCGATCGTGGGACGAGATCGAGCGCGCTTACAACGAAAAGAAGCCGATCCAGGGCATCGTCGTGGAGCGAATCAAAGGCGGCCTGACCCTAGACATTCATGGCGCGCGCGCCTTCCTGCCGGGCTCGCAAGTGGACCTGCGTCCCATCCGGAATCTGGATGGCATGAAGGGCCAGACGATGGAAGTCGCCATCATCAAACTCAACAAGAAGCGCGGCAACATCGTGGTCTCGCGCAAACAGCTTCTGGAAGAAGAGCAGTCGGAGAAGCGCGGCAAGACCCTACAGCACCTGGAAGAAGGCAGCGTCCTCACCGGCATCGTCAAGAACCTGACCGAGTATGGCGCATTTGTCGATATGGGCGGAATTGACGGCCTTTTGCACATCACCGACATGTCGTGGGGACGTCTGACTCATCCCCGCGATCTGGTCAACGTCGGCGACCAGATTCAGGTGAAGGTGCTGAAGTACGACAAAGACAAGCAGCGCGTCTCGCTGGGCTTCAAGCAGCTCACGCCCGATCCGTGGCTGGATGCGGAGCACCGCTACCCGGTGGGCGCGCACGTCCACGGGCGCGTGATCAGCGTCACCGATTACGGCGCCTTTGTGGAACTCGAACAGGGCATTGAAGGCCTCGTCCACGTGAGTGAAATGACGTGGTCGAAACGGATGAAGCATCCATCGAAGCTCGTCAATGTAAACGACCAGGTGGATTGCGTGGTCCTGAGCGTGAACCCGACCGAGCGCCGGATATCGCTGGGCATGCGGCAGCTCGCGTCCAACCCCTGGGATACGCTGCACGACAAATATCCGGTGGGGGCGACAGTCGAGGGGCGAGTGCGCAATCTGACCGAGTTTGGCGCTTTCATTGAGATCGAAGACGGAATTGACGGCCTGGTGCACGTCAGCAACCTGAGTTGGACGACCCGCGTGAAGCATCCTTCCGAGGTATTGAAGAAGGGCGACAAGGTGAAGGCCGTCATCCTGGCCATTGAACCGGACAAGCGGCGCCTTTCACTCGGCGTGAAGCAGATGCAGCCCGACGTTTGGGATTCGTTCTTCGCGCAGCACC
>JBEKFN010000356.1:0-4559 GCA_050013295.1 Terriglobales bacterium | reverse complement strand
AACCATGCCAGCGCGGCCCTGCTCGCGACCGCGATTGGGCAAATCCGCGAAGCCATTGTGATTACCGATACCTCGGGCACGATTCAGTACGTCAACCCAGCCTTCACCAGGATGACCCTGTACGGCGCGGAAGAAGTCGTTGGCCAAAACACGCGGATACTGAAGTCCGATCGCCAGGACGCGGCCTATTACCGGGAACTTTGGACGACGATCCTTGCGGGCGAGATCTGGCACGGCGAGCTCATCAATCGGCGCAAGGACGGGACTCACTATACCGCAGAAATGTCGATTACGCCGGTTCGCGACCCCGGCGGCGCCATCACCAACTTTATTGCCATCATGCAAGACGTGACGGGACATCGCGCCACCGAAGCCGCGTTGCAGAGCAGCGAGAAGAGCCTAGAAGAAGTACAGCGTATCGCCCCGCTGGGAAGCTGGGAGTTGGATGCGGGGGCGGGCGAGTTTCGCGGCTCCGCCGGTTTTTTTCGCATCTTCGATTGGATCCCCAGCGATTGCACCCCGGGCGCGGCTGTCGTGCCGTTCCGCAAGATGATGGAGGCTATTCCCGCCGCCGATCGGGAACGGGTCGACCAAACCATAAAGAACACCCTTCAGACCCATGAACCTTTCGACGTTGATCATCGAATCGTGCGCCGCGATGGCACGATACGTGTGGTCCGCAGCCGCGGTCAAATTGTCGCCGGCCAGGATGGCTCCGCACGCCTAGTCGGTACGACTCACGACATTACCGACCTCAGGCTGGCGCACGAGAAGCTTCTGCACAGCGAGGAGAAATTCCGCTCTCTGGTCGCCAACATTCCCGCCGTCATCTGGAGTTCCGACGTTCACGGGCAGATCCAGTACATCAGTCCCAATGCCGAGCCGGTCTTTGGGTTTACTTCCGAGGAGATATGTGAAAAGGGTGCTGAAATCTGGTTTGAGCGAATCTGCCCGAACGATTCCAGTCACGTGGTGCAGGCTTTCCACCAGCTTTTTTCGGAAGGCCGGCCTTTCGACGTGGAATACCGGGTGCAACACAAGGACGGCACGTGGATCTGGGTCCACGATCGGGCATACCGAACTTACGAAAGGGACGGGGTTCGCTGCGCGGATGGCTTCATTTCCAATATCACCGAGCGCAAGCGCACCGAGGAGCGACTCCGGAAACTGTCCCTCGCGGTCGAGCAAAGTCCTGTCAGTGTAGTGATCACCGACGTCCGGGGTACCATCGAGTATGTCAATCCCAAATTCTCTCAACTCACGGGCTATACACCGGAAGAAGCGATCGGCCAGAACCCGCGCCTTCTGAAGTCTGGGATGCAGCCGGCCGCGGTCTACCTCGAACTCTGGGAGACTGTGCTTTCTGGAGGTGAATGGCGCGGGGAGTTGGCTAACCGGAAGAAGAACGGAGAGATCTATTGGGAATCCGCCTCTATCGTCCCCATCAGAGACTCCGCTGGCACTATCACCCATCTCCTTGCCGTCAAGGAAGACATCACCGAGCGCAAGCGGGCGGAAAAGGAACTGCGGCTGGCACAATTCTCGCTGGAGCATGCCTCGGATGCCGTGTATTGGATGAACCCACAAGGCCGCATCGTCTACGTCAACCAGGCAGCCTGCCGCTCTTTAGGACGTTCCCGCGAGGAGCTGCTTTCCCTGTCGATCCCGGATATAGATCCGCTTTTCCCGAAAGAAGCGTGGGGGCCGGTCTGGGAGAAAACCAAAACGCGCGGCTCGATGACCTTTGAAACCCAGCACCAGACCAAACAGGGGCAGGTTTTCCCGGTGGAGATAACCGCCAACTACATGGAGTTCGATGGGCAGGAATACAGCTTCGCCTTCGCGCGCGACCTCAGCGAACGCAAGCGGGCGGAAGAGGCGCTTCAAGAGAGTGAACAGCGCTATCGGCTCCTGTTTGGTGAGATGGTGGTGGGGTTTGCGCTGCTGGAAGTCATTTATGACGAGGATGGCAAGCCCTGCGACCACCGCTATCTGGAACTGAACCCCGCCTTCGAAACGCACAGCGGCTTGTCCCGGGACAGAGCTCTGGGGAAAACGATTCGTGAGGCTATTCCCGATATAGAGCCCTTCTGGATTGAAACGTACGGAAAGGTGGCGACGACAGGAGAATCGGTTCATTTCGAGAACTACGTGCAGGCGCTCCAGAAATGGTTCGAAGTGACCGCATTCCGCACTCGCCAAGGCCAGTTGGCCGTTACGTTCGCCGATATCAGCGAGCGCAAGCGGGCCGAGGAGGTGCGCGAACGCCTGGCGGCCGTGGTCGAGTCCTCCGATGATGCCATTATCAGCAAGACCCTGGACGGGATAATCACCGGCTGGAATTCCGGCGCCGAGAAGTTGTTCGGCTATGCGTCATCAGAAACCCTGGGCAAACCGATGGGGATGCTCTTGCCGCCGGAGCGCGCGCATGAGGAGTCCGACATCCTGGCGCGAATTCGGCGCGGTGAGAGCGTTGAACATTTCGAAACCGTCCGCATCCGAAAGGATGGCGAGAAAATCGACGTTTCGGCGACGATTTCGCCGATTAAGGACAGCAGCGGCGCGGTTGTTGGCGCTTCAAAAATCGCCCGCGACATCAGTGAGCGCAAGCGGGCCGAGGAGGAACTGTACCGGTCACGCCAAATGCTTCAGTCCATCCTGGACACCATTCCTCAACGCGTCTTTTGGAAGGACCGGAACTGCATCTACCTGGGCTGCAACCGGTCTTTTGCGAACGATGTGGGGTTGAACAACCCCGCAGAGATCATCGGCAAGAATGATTTTGATCTCGCCTGGAGCGGGACGGCAGAACGTTATCGCGCCGATGACAGGCGGGTAATGGAAAAGGGATCTGCAAAGCTCAACTTTGACGAAAACCATAGCAGGCCCGACGGAAGTCTGCTGTGGCTGCGGACCAACAAATTGCCCCTGCGGGACCGGGAGGGCAAGGTGACCGGCGTCATTGGAACCTACGAAGACATCACCGAGCGCAAGCAAGCGGAGCAGGCCCTGAGCACCTCGGAGAAACGCTATCGCCTTCTATTCGAACGTAACCTGGCAGGGGTCTTTCGCACCACGTTGGAAGGGCGCGTCCTGGAGTGCAATCCAGCCGCCGCTCACTTGTTTGGCTGTGACTCGCCCGAGGAACTCTTAGCCCTCCCGATTACAAATTTTTATCAAACGACTTCCGATCGCGAAGCTTTGCTGACAAGACTCACAGCCGAGAAAAGCCTTACCAACTACGAGATGAGGTTTCGGCGCAAAAGCGGCGATTCCGCCTGGGCAATGTTAAATCTAAGTCTCGTCGACGACGATTCAGGCGCCGGCAGGATTATTGAGGGAACGTTCGTCGACATCACCCAGCGCAAGCAGGCGGAGGAGGAAGTTCGGGAGAGCAGCGAACTGGTGAAGCTCGTGTTGGATTCCATCCCCGAGGCAGTCTACGGTATCGACATGCATGGCAACTGCACATTCTGCAATCCCTCTTGCCTCCGACTATTAGGTTATCGGGAGGCTGCGGACTTGCATGGTAAGGACATGCACTCCCTGATCCACCACACGCGGCAGGATGGAACGCCTTACCCCGTGGAGGAGTGCCACATTTACGAAGCTTTTCGCCGCGAACATGGCACCCACGTCGATGACGAAGTCCTCTGGCGCCGCGACGGCACCAATTTTTCTGCCGAATACTGGTCTCATCCCATGCACCGAAGCGGAAAAGTAATCGGCACGGTTGTGACCTTCTTGAACATTACGGAGCGAAAGCGAGCCGAGCGGGTTTTGCGAGAGGCCCGCGCGGCCGCCGAAGCCGCCAACCTGGCGAAGAGCCAGTTCCTGGCCAATATGAGCCACGAAATCCGCACCCCGATGAATGGCGTGATCGGGGTGGCCGGTTTGCTTCTGGACACACAGCTGACGCCGGAGCAACGGCAGTATGCGGAAATCGTGCGGACCAGCGGCGAGGCGCTGCTGGCGGTAATCAACGACATTCTGGATTTCTCCCGGATCGAGGCGCGGAAGTTGACGCTGGACACAACCGACTTCGATCTGCGCACGGCGCTGGAGGATGCGGCCGCAGTGCTGGCCATCAAAGCATCCGAAAAGGCGCTGGAACTGACCTGCGAACTGGAGCCCGGAACTCCCTGGCTGCTGCGGGGCGATCCCGGCAGACTCCGCCAGGTGATTGTGAACTTGCTGGGAAATGCCGTGAAGTTTACAGCCCAGGGCGAGGTCGTCGTCCGGGTGCGAAGCGAGGCGGAGGGAGACCGCACGGCAACGCTCCGTTTCACGGTGAGCGATACCGGCATCGGCTTTCAGCAGGACCGAGCCTCTGCGCTCTTCGAACCATTCGTCCAAGCGGATGGATCCAGCACGCGTCGCTACGGTGGCACCGGCCTCGGTCTGACCATTTCCAAGCAACTGGTGGAGATGATGGGCGGCCAAATCGGTGTCGAGAGCGACGAAGGCAAGGGCTCGAAGTTCTGGTTTACGGCTGTCTTTGAGAAGCAACCGCGACCCAGCGCGCCGGTGACCGGCGTGCAGCCCTGTCTGCTAGGCGC
>JBEKFN010000355.1:0-4571 GCA_050013295.1 Terriglobales bacterium | reverse complement strand
TTTCTAAAACTGTCGATGGTAAATCCTCTTTTCCGCAGCACGCGATTTTCAATTTCTTTGTGCAGTCGCTCGCTATATGCCAGATCAACGGCATCGGCAGCGTCTTGCACCGATATTGCCTTTATGTTCGCGCTGGCAGCGAGAATCTGTCGCGTCCGTGACAAGATTGGTTCGACATGTTCCGTATCATCCCCAGCAAAAAGGGTGTATGTCTCACCGAAGAGAGGACGATCTTTCAGTGCCAAATTGTCAGCAGAAAATGTGCCGAAATTAACTTTTTGGTCGGAAATATTTATAATCTTTTTGCCTGATTCGGCAATTTGACTAAGACATAGACTCATTCTCCAACACTTCCAATCTCCTGACTTGACAGGCAGTTTTGCGAGTAGAGCCCTAATCATGCTCCACCCCTCTCACATGCGTCAAGTGAATAATCGTGCTCTTTGATAAACATAAGTCGAGGCGATGAGGGTCGTCGGCAAGCCGCCAATACTATGAATTTTGAGAGAATTAGGAGAAGAATTCAGCTAACTCCTTATTCCGGAATATTTTACAAATAAGTCCTCTAGGCTCTAGATTTTGGCGCCTCGATACCCCCTAACCCTATGATTCCAGGAGATCGGGGGGGAGGGGGGAGTAGTAAACACGCGTTAATAACCCTGGAGTTAACAGGCAGGGAATAACAAGACAAAGTCGGAGGCGGTCCCAAGTCGCGTTGGAATCGAGAAGGCCCGCCCATTAAGAGAGCAGCGGGTTGACCACCTCAACGGGCCCATAACGCTGGCCGCTGGCCAGGTCTTCCGAGTAGAGGACGGCGGCTCCGCAGCTCTCGGCGGCATGCAGGATCAAGGCGTCCCAGTACGAGACCTTGTACCGCGCTTCGATACCGACCGCTGCGAGGATCGCTTGTGGAGTGTTGACGACGATCTCCCAGCTCAAGTAGTCCTCAATCAGCTTTTTGATCTCTTCGCTGGGCAGGGGATGCTTGACTCTTCGACGAAGATTCACGCAGAGCTCCTGCAGAACTTGCGTACTTAAGGCGCCCTGCCCGGTTGTCCACAAATGCTCAATCAGTTGGCGGGCGCGTTCGTGCTTTGGGCCAGCAGCGCGGTCATGGGCGTAGATCAGGATGTTGGTGTCGACGAAATACTTTGCATTTGACGGGCTCATCGCTTCTGGGATTCCCGCTGGTAAAGCTCGTCGCGCGACCGCGGCGGAGTCCAGCCTAGCTTCATCCCCTCGCGCAGTCGGGCCAGGGCGCGGCGGCGGGAACGATCATAGCTCTTGCGCTCGCGCACGATTTGCTCCAGGCGCGCCGCCAGCATAGCGCTGATGGAAGTGCCTTCTTCGGCGGCGAGGATTCGAATCTCGCGGAGGAGAGAAGCGTCAAGTTTCAAAGTAATATTGGTTTTCATCGCAGCACATGTTCACGTGCAGCACTAATATACGTGCTACAGAGACCCACAGTCAACTTTTAGATCTGGCCGTTCGTGTCCGGCAGATAAACCGTCCATCCGCTGGCAAGCGCGATCTCTTTCAGATCTGGATTGGGGTTGATGGCGAATGGGTAATTGGACATGGCGAGCATCTCGCGATCCCAGATCGCGTTGCCGAAGGCGCAATCGGGGCTGTGGTCGGGAGACGATTTGAGCGCGGATCGAATCGCCTCCACCTTGCCCGGACCGCTGGGAACTTGAATGAGCTGATCCGTAATCGTACCGTTTTCGACTGCCACTTCGGCGGCTAGGATGCGATTCTGCGGGATGCCGAAGTAGCGCATGGCGGACCGGATGATCCACTGGTTGGAAGAGGAAACGGCCCAGACGTCGCATCCGGAAGCGCGCAGGCGCTCGACTAATTGCCGCATCTCCGGAAAAATATTGGCGGCGATTCCTTGGGCAAAATACGTGTCGCAGGCCTGCTGCACGATTTCTTCCCGCAGTCCGCGATGCATGGCGACCATTTCTCCGCACATGACCTCTTCGGCGACCTGGCCCGCCTTATAGTCGGCGTATCGCGAACGGGCCCAGCGGGCGATCGGTTCTGGCAGCAGTCTTTTTTCCTGTTCCAGGTCCAGTTCCCACCAGAAAAAGCCTTCTCCGGCGTCCCCGGACCAGAGCGTGCCGTCGCAGTCGAATGCGGCGACTCGCGGACTGAGGCTGAGTACACTTTCGATGAATTCGGTTTGACGGGATGTTAGACGCGTCATGAAATATAGAGCCTTGGCCGGAACTAACTGGATGGCGGAAAATGCGGCGGCAAAGCAGCGTACTGCTCCGGCGTGTCGATGTTGACAACGACCAGCGGGTCGTCTACCGGAACGTACTCGATTTCACTCTGGTGCGCGTGCTCAACCTCGCGCGCATTCGATGTTTCTGGAGCGTTCAGGAACGCTGACAGCATCTCGCGGCCCAACAGAATTGGATGTCCGTGTTGCCCTTGGTATTCGGGGATCACCGCCCATTTCCGGTGTGCCGTGGCGCGAACGAAAGCCGCTGCGAGCGTCTCCAACGTTTCTCTCTGGACGGGCGGCCGGTCAACGAGCGTAAGCATGGCCGCGTCTCGGCCGCGGTTCAGAACCTCCTGCAGGCCTAACCTCAGCGAGCTGAACTGGCCGCGCTCCGGCTCGGGATTCACTACCAGCGATGCTCCATTGGCGTACACGACCGGGGCCACGGAGGCTTCATTCTTGCCGGCTACGACCAGCACCTCATCAACATGAGGAAAGAAGAGTCGTATGGCAGCGGAGAGGAACGTGTCGGTCGTTGTTATTGTCGTTGCCGAACCCACGGCTGATGGAGGCCACGGCAGCAACGCCTTGTCGCGCCCCATGCGCGTGGATTCGCCCGCCGCCAGAATTACTCCGCAAAAAGCCGGGGTTCGCCCCATGAGGGCACGATAGCAAACCGCTGCCACTCTGCCAAGGACTCGGGTCACGCAGATGGGCTAAAAGCCTGGGGTGAAACTTGAGTTCCAAGATACGGCGCCTGAAGGCGGATTCATTCTAAAGCGCTGACGGCACGCCTGAAGGCGTGCCCTGATACGAATCGCTGTTGCACCCGGGTAATTAAGGTGTGCTCTAGCTGAACGTCGGCAGCTTGAACACGTCGTCGTGGGGAACTCGTTCCACCGCGTGTCCGGCCTTGCGCCAGGCACGCAGGCCGCCGGCGATCACGAATACTTTGAATCCGAGCTCCTGTAATTGGCGCGCCACCCGGGCGCTGGTGGCTTCGCGCGCTCAAGTACAGTAGAGATAAATCTCGCGATCCTTGGGCAGGTTTTTGACTTCTTCAACGAGGTTGTTGGGTTCAATGCGGATCGATCCGGCAATGCGCTCGGAGTCCGCGTCATAATAGCCGTGGCTGCGGACATCGGCGATCAGCATGTTGTGAGCGGCATCGGACGCCAGTCTTTTTGCGAGCTCCGCAGCCTGTATGCGGGGGGTCACGTCGAGCAGACGGTACTTGCGGTAAACCCAGATGCGATAGACGACATAGGCGGCGAGTCCGATGGCGAAAACGACCTCGGCGGCAGAGCCAGCGGAGCGCAGCCCGTGGGTGATGGCGCGGAGCGCGTCACTGAAGAGATATCCCGCGGCCGAATACGCGCCCACGTAGAAAGCCGCTCCGAGGGCGTCGAATTGCAGAAAATTTCCCAGCCGCATTTTCATGCTTCCGGCGAGCGGTGGAGACATGGTGTTGATGCCGGGGATGAATTTGGCAAAAAGCAGCGTCTGCTTGCCGCGGCGGTAAAAATACTCCGCCGAGCGCAGGATGCAAGTTTCCGGATTCGCCGAAAGCCGGCACAGAATGCCCAACAATGCCCAGCCGCTGACTCTGCCCATGAAATAAAGAATGACATCGCCGCCGATCATCGCGAGCAGAGCAACGCCGAAGACGAGATAGAAATGCAGATCTCCATAGGCAGCGACCGCACCAGCGGTTAGCAGGGCGAGCGCGGCTGGCAGCGGAAGACCGATGGCCTCGGCGAAACAAACGACCGCCAAGAACAGGTAGCCGTGGTGCGAAATCAGTGAGAGCAGGTCGTTCATATTCATTGCTAAAGGGAACCTTGTCAGTATAGCAATCGCGATCCGACTGCTCCGCGTGGCTCAAGGGTTGGTTTGCTTTGGGGTGCGATCGTGAGGGAGACCGCGATGGCGCCGACGGTCGGGGCTGTGCCTGTCACTCTTTTGCCAATCGTATATTGCGCGTCTCGGGCATGAAGAAATAGAGAATCGCGAATGCTGCCGCCGCCACCCCCGCGAGGAATAGGAAACCAGCGCGAAAGCCTGTGTGGTGAACGATACTACCGGCGATGACTTGGCTCAGAGCCGCGCCGATACCGACCGCAGTTGTGATGGCTCCCAGCGTGAGATTGAATCGGCCGGTACCGCGCGTTAGATCGGCGATCACGAGCACGGACACAACCCCGAAGATCCCCGCCCCGACGCCGTCCATGATCTGGATGGCCACAAGCAATGCCGTATTGGACGTGAGGGTGTAAAGAACGCCACGAATCGGAAGCACGCCGAACGCGATCAGCAGAAGTGGCTTTCGACCCCACGTTCC
>JBEKFN010000354.1:0-4595 GCA_050013295.1 Terriglobales bacterium | reverse complement strand
CTCGATGCTGGGGTTGAACCAACCCAGTCCGAATCAGCCGAACATGGGCTCGCTGCGGGAAGAATCTTTCTCCGCCTTCGATTCCTTTCTTGAGCGCGAGCCACCCGAGCACCCAAAAACTGGCGGACGGCGGATCCTGCTGATGGTGTTGCTGCTCGCGGCATTGGGCGGAGCCGGCTGGTGGACGTACACGAACTATCTCGGCGCTATGAGGAATGGAAAGCCGGAGACCGCGGCGTCGAGCGCCAGTGAACCTCCCGCCGAGAAGCCGACCTCCAAGCCGGCGACCCAGGATGCGGCCCCAGCGCCGGATGCAAGCTCATCGCAAACGGTGGCCCCGTCGGCAGGAGTTCCGCCACTGGCTCCGTCAGCCGGAGCTCCGGAGGGACCGTCTGAGAACGCAGCCGCTGGTCCCGAAGCAACCCCGAAGACCGCGGACGCCGAGACAAAATCCGCCGCCGAAGCAAAACCGGTGGCTCCGAAAAAGGCGCTGCCCGAGAAGCGCGTACAGAAGCACGAGCCCCGCTCGACCGCCAAACGTTCGCAGTTGCCACCGCCCGCTGCAGCTGACACCGGGGACGCGGACTTCCGCAAAGGCGAGGCCTATCTCTACGGGCGAGGCGCGCCGAAAAACTGCGACGAGGCAGTGAAATATCTGAAGACCGCTTCCGCCCAATCGAATGCCAAAGCCCGGAGCACGTTCGGAACCATGTATGCCACCGGCCACTGTGTGCCGCGCGATCTGCCGACATCGTATTTATGGTTTGCGCTGGCTCTCCGGGTGGATCCGAATAATCAGATTCTGGAAAAAGACTTGAGCGCGATCTGGAACCAGATGACCCCGCCAGAACGGCAGTTGGCCACAAGAATGAAACAGTGAGAGGATCGGGTCGGGGTCATAGGATCATGAGCGATCTTTTCGGGCGATTTCAGATGACCCGATGACCCGATCACCCCATGGCCCGATCCCTTTACTCGCCGCTCGGCACGAGATTCAACGCTTTCTTCATCGTGCCGCGTTCGGTCATGATTTTCTGCTGCAACAGCGTGATCGCATAAATCAACTGCTCGGGGCGCGGAGGGCAGCCGGGGACATAGATATCCACGGGAATGACCTGGTTCACGCTCTGCACCAGCGCGTAATTATTGAAGACGCCACCGGAAGTCGCGCAGGCCCCCATCGAAATGACCCACTTCGGTTCCGGCATCTGCTCCCAGAGCTGGCGAATTACGGGAGCCATTTTGTTCGAGACGCGGCCAGCAATGATCATCAGGTCGGACTGCCGGGGCGACGGCCGGAACACTTCGGCGCCGAAGCGCGCGATGTCGAAGCGCGACGCGCCCATCGACATCATTTCAATCGCGCAGCAGGCCAGCCCGAACGTCATCGGCCAGATCGAACTCTTGCGCATCCAATTGACGGTCGCGTCGAGCGTGGTCATGACGATGCCTTCGGGCACGCCGTCTCCGAAGACGAGTTCCTTGACTACTTTCTTGCCGTTTTCGATATCAACGTAGGGGCCGAAATTGAGCTCTTGCGCCATGGGCATATTTTAACCGCAGAGAGCGTCGAGTGCGCAGAGGAAACGAAAACTTGGCATTTCTCGGCGTCCTCTGCGTCTCGGCGGTGAATATGCTACGGATTCAGCACGATCTTGCCGAACATCTGGCTTTTCTCCATGTACTCGTGGGCAGTGCGGATTTCCTTCAAAGGGAACGTATGGTCGATGACGGGCTTTAGAATTCCGGCGAAGACGTGGCCGAGGACTTCATAGAGTTCGCTCATCGTCCCCATGTACGACCCGAGCAATGCCAGTTGCCGTGAGAACAGAAACCGCAGATCGAGTTCGACTTTCGGTCCTGTCGTCGCGCCGCAGGTGACGAGTGTGCCGCCCGCCTTGAGCGACCGCACGCTCTCTTCCCAGGTTGCCACTCCAACGTGCTCGATGACGATGTCGACGCCCTCAAAATTTGTGATCTTGCGGACTTCCTGCGAAATCTTCTGCTGATAGTGGTTGATGACGAAATCGGCGCCCAGTTCGCGGGCGCGCTCTATTTTGCGCTCGTCGCCCGCGGTCGCGATCACGCGCGCGTGGAACATTTTCGCAATCTGAATGGCGGCAATGCCCACCCCCGAGTTCGCGCCCAGCACCAGCACGGTTTGTCCGGGGCGGATCGCGGCGCGTCCAGTAAGCATGTGCCACGCGGTGAGAAAAACCAGCGGAACGCTGGCGGCCTCATTGAAATCGAGCGAGTCCGGGATCGGAATGACGTTTACTGCGGGTACCGCAATCAGCTCACAGTTGCCGCCGTCCACGGTGTTGCCGAGCACGGTGAACTGGCGGCACTGGTTCTGCAGGCCGGCAACGCACTTCGCGCAGTGATTGCAGAAATGCATGGGCGCAAGCAGCACGCGCTGTCCGGGCTTGAGGTCGGTGATGTACTCGCCAACCTCGACAATTTCGCCGGCGGTATCGGTGCCGAGGATGTGCGGCAGGTTAATGCCGGGCAGTCCTTTGCGCACCCAGATGTCGAGATGGTTCAGAGCGCAGGCGCGCACGCGGATGAGGACTTGATCTTTGCGCGGCTTGGGATCGGGAACGTCTTCGTAGGCCAAAACTTCCGGCCCACCGAACTGATGAATGCGAACGGCTTTCATGGGGGCTCCTGAGACTTCAAACGGCAAATTTTAACCCTACAAACTAGCACAAACGCATTGGCTCCGCGTAGGGACGGCCGCCCCCGGCCGTCCAGTCGAGCGCAGCTCGACCTTCTCCGATGCCCACAATTGACCTTCCCAGCTCCGCGAACCATAATCAACACATGGACATCTACGAGGAAATCGTCCGCCTACGAAAAGAAGGACGCCGCGGAGCAGTGGCGACCATTGTCAACGTGCGCGGTTCGATTCCTTCGTTCAAGACCGCCAAGATGCTGGTGCGCGACGATGGCTCGATGGTTGGAACCATCGGCGGCGGCTGTGTTGAGGCCGAGGTTTGGCAGGCGGCGCGCGAAGTGATGGAATCGGAGAAGCCGCGGACCATGACGTTTGATCTGAATCAGGATCCGAAATACGACATCGGCCTCGTTTGCGGCGGAACGCTCGAGATTTTCGTGGAGCCGATTTTGCCTCCCGCAGATCTTTATATTTTCGGCGCCGGTCACGTCGCCGCCAGCCTCTACAAAGTTGCACGCATCGCCGGATTTGACGTCACGGTGGTGGATGATCGAGAAGCCTACGCCAACCGCGAACGCTTCCCCGAGGCGCAGCAGGTAATCGCCGAGGATTTCGACAAGGCCGCGGCACGGCTCGCGCCCAGCGAGTCTTCGTACATCGTCATCGTCACCCGCGGGCATCATGACGACATGCGCATGCTGCGGTGGGCGGTGCAGACTCCGGCCCGTTACGTCGGGATGATTGGGTCGAAGCGGAAGACCATCACCATCTTCAAAGAGCTGCAGCAGGAAGGTCTGCCCGCGCATTTGTTTGATCGCGTCCACGCCCCAGTCGGGCTGGATATAGGGGCAATTACGCCGGAAGAAATTGCAGTATCCATCACTGCGGAACTGATCGCGAAACGGCGAAAAGTGGAGCGCGACCTGCCGCACATGAGCTGGTTCCATCGCCGGGAGCGAGAGTCCGAGGTCGAGCCGAAATCCTAAGTCATTTTCACCGCCGAGACGCAGAGTGCGCCGAGAAATGCGTAGGCAGGTTCGTGTGGGGACGGGCGCCCTCGCCCGTCCAAGCCGAGCGTAAGCTCGGCAGCTTGCCAGCGGCTGCAACAACTCTGGATTCGTTTTTCTCGGCGTCCTCGGCGTCTCGGCGGTTATGATCTCGGGATGCCGAAGGAAATCGAAATTAAATTTCGAATTGAGGATCTGTCCGCGCTCACCCGGTCGCTGAAGCAAGCGGGCTTCAAACAGCTCACCCGCTCCACCCACGAAATGAATTCCCTCTACGACCTGCCCGGCCAGAAGCTGCGCAAGCGGGGCGAAATGCTGCGGCTGCGCAAGTACGGCGAGACCTGGGTGCTGACGCACAAGGCGAAAAGCAAGGCCGGTCGCCATAAAGTGCGGGTTGAGCTGGAAACGCGTATCGAGAACGGCGAGCAGATGGACGCCCTTTTGCGCGCACTTGGTTTCGCGCCCACGTTTCGCTATGAAAAGTATCGCGCCGAGTGGAGCGACGGCACCGGCCACGTCGTGCTCGATGAAACTCCGATTGGGAATTTCGGCGAGATCGAAGGACTACCGCGCTGGATCGACCGCACAGCGCGCGCGCTCGGTATCGGCCGGGGCGATTACATCACTCAGACCTACGCTCCTATGTTCTTTGCCTGGAAGCGCCGCACGCACAGCAAAGCCACAGAGATGACGTTTCGTGCGCTCCGCAAGGAATCAAAAGCGTTTCACCGCCGAGACGCCGAGAGCGCCGAGAAAAATCTGGAAGACAATGAATAATGAATCGCTGCGGATCTCCCGAAGATCAAGCCATGCGTTTCTCGGCGCACTCTGCGTCTCGGCGGTGAATCCCCTTACGAATTTGCGCCGTGACACTTCTTATATTTCTTGCCGCTTCCGCAAGGACAAGGATC
>JBEKFN010000353.1:0-4610 GCA_050013295.1 Terriglobales bacterium | reverse complement strand
ATTGCCCGTGGAGAGCCGGGCGTCCCCGCCCGGCCGCTGGACTGCCGGAAGCGCAAGACGCCCGTCGCTCCCTCGCTGCCCACGCCGGGTCACAGGCTCGCCCTTGCTCTCATCTTGCCGCACGCGTATGATGCAGCGTTTATGAATGCACGCGTGCCCGAGCGTCCGGTCGAGATCCAGCAGAAAGCGCAGCTCATGTCGGCCTCCGAGGTGGAGCGCACCTTGATCCGGCTGGCGCATGAGATTCTCGAGAAGAACAATGGCGTCGAAGATCTGGCTCTGGTCGGCATCCGCCGCCGTGGAGTTCCGCTGGCGGAGCGGCTGGCGAAAATTATTCAGCGCATCGAAAAGAAATCGGTGCTGCTCGGCACCCTCGACATTACCCTCTATCGCGACGATCTTTCTTCTGCCGCTCTCGGCGCGAAGCCGGTGGTGCAGAAAACGGAGATGGAAATTCCCATCACCGGTAAGTCGGTGGTGCTGGTTGACGACGTGCTCTATACCGGCCGCACCACCCGCGCCGCCATGGATGCGCTGTTCCGCGTGGGCCGTCCCCGGCGCTTGCAGTTGTGCGTATTGATCGATCGCGGCCATCGCGAGTTGCCGATCGAGGCCGCCTTCGTTGGAAGAACGGTACAAACAACGGAAAATCAGATGATCGAGGTCAAACTTCGCGAAGTCGACGACGCGGAGAAAGTCCTGCTGATGGAAAGACAGCAGGGCAATTTGTAATTGGTAATTTGTAATTTGTAATTGAAAACTTGGATCCGCATCGCGCGCTCTTAAATTACAAATTACAAATTGGAAATTACAAATTAACTATGAATCCAGCGCGCGGATCCCTCCTCGGTATCGAGCACCTGGAAGCAGCCGAGATCCTGAGACTTTTGAAGTTTGCCCGGCGCATGAATCCGGACAGGCCGCGGCCCCTGCTTAAGGGCAAGCGGGTGCTCCTTCTTTTCTACGAGGCTTCCACCCGCACGCGAAGCTCGTTTGAAATCGCGGCCAAATCCATGGGCGCTCACACCGTCCTCATCCAGTCCTTCGGTTCAAGTATTGAGAAAGGCGAATCGCTGCTCGACACGGGATACACGGTGCGTGCCGTCGGCGCCGACATCATCGTCATCCGCCACCCCAACGCCGGCGCTCCCTACATAATGGCGCAACACATCGACGTGCCCGTGATCAACGCCGGAGACGGTCTCCACGAACATCCCTCGCAAGCACTGCTCGACGCCTTCACTATTCTGCGCAACAAGAAAACATTCAAAGGCCTTCAGGTCGCAATTGTCGGCGACATTTTTCACAGTCGTGTGGCGCGCTCGGCCTGCCACCTGCTAAGCAAATTCGGAGTGAAGATTATTCTGTGCGGTCCGCCCGAACTGGTGCCCGACATTGCCACGACGCTCGCGCCCGGCATACGCGTGACCCGCCACATCGATGACGCCTTACGCGGCACCGATGTGGTCATGCTGCTGCGCGTGCAGACGGAGCGTCTTTCCGGACTGAAGATCGACCTCCTCGAATACATCACGCGCTACCAGATGAACCCGGCCCGCTTGAAGATGTCGAAAAAAGATGCCATCGTGATGCATCCCGGCCCCATCATTCGCGGCCTCGAACTGACCAGCGAAATCGCCGACGGCGCCCAGGCGCGCATCCTCGAGGAAGTGCGCAACGGCGTGCCCACGCGCATGGCGATTCTGGCGCGGGCCATGGGAAAAATGCGATGAAATACCATTCACCACAGAGTCACAGAGATAAGGAGAAAATCAAGCAAACGGACTTGGTTCTCTCTGTGTCTCTGTGACTCCGTGGTGAAAAATATGGTGAAGAACTAAGGAGAGACGTGACTTCACGCTCCACAACCAGTCTGCTGATCAAAGGCGGCCACCTCATCGACCCGGCGGCGCGCATCGACGCGCCCATGGACGTGCTGCTGAAAGATGGCCGCGTCGCCGAAGTTGCTCCTCCCAACAAAATCAAGGCCGGCGTCAACGAAAAGGCCGAGAACTTCGATGCCCGCGGACTCATAGTCGCGCCCGGCTTCATCGATCTCCACGCGCACCTGCGCGAGCCCGGCCAGGCGTATAAAGAGACCATCGCGACAGGCACGGCCGCCGCCGCCGCAGGCGGCTTCACTTCTGTCTGCACCATGCCCAACACAGTTCCGGTGGTCGATTCGGTCGAGTTGGTCGAGTGGCTTAGTCAGCCCGAACGCGGCGCCGTCGTCAATGTGTTTGCCATCGCCGCCGCGACTCGATCGAGCAAGGGCGTCACCCTCACCGACTTCCGCGCGCTGCGCACCGCCGGAGCCATCGCGGTCACCGACGACGGCAAGCCCATCCTCGAAGACAGCATTATGCGCGAGGCCCTGCTTCTAAGCGGAGAGCTGAATTTCCCCGTCGTGCAACATGCCGAAGACACGCGCATGACCGAAAATTGCTCCATGAACGCGGGTGCGCGTTCGTTCCGTCTCGGGTTGCGCGGCATGACCGCGGCTGCCGAGGCTTCGATCGTGGAGCGTGACGTCCAGCTCGCCACGCACATTCCCCATGCCCGCCTGCACGTCGCCCATCTTTCCACGGCGGATGCGCTGAAGAGTGTGCGCCGCGGCAAGCGCGCCAAAGCGCGCGTCACCTTCGAGGTTACGCCGCACCATTTCACGCTGACCGACGAGGATATGCGCGACTACGACAGCAATTACAAAATGAATCCCCCGCTGCGCTCGCCCTCCGATCTCGAGGCCATCCTGGCCGCGCTCGCTGACGGTACGGTGGACGCCATCGCCACCGATCACGCGCCTCACGCCGCCCACGAAAAGGAGATGGAATTCGAACGCGCCGCGTTCGGCATCACCGGACTAGAAACCGCGCTCGCGCTCGCAATCACCAGGCTGCATCGCGAGAAGCGCGTCCCGCTTTCCCGCATCGTGGAACTCTTCACCGCCGGCCCGGCGCGCTGTTTCGATCTGCGCGGCCGCGGCTCCCTCGTCCGCGGCTCGATCGCCGACGTTACCATTTTCGATCCAAAAAAGAAGTGGACCTTCGACGCCGCCAAGTCCCGCTCGAAATCAAGGAACACGCCCTTCGACGGATGGCAACTGACGGGAAAAGTAGTAGCAACCATAGTCGGAGGGAAGATCGTGTACGCCGGTTAGAATTGCGTAGGGACAGCCGCCCTCGGCTGTCCATTCGAGCGCAGCTCGAATTGTGTTCCGTTGTCTCGCGCTGCAACCAAAAGCATTTCCTCAGCTGGAAATTTGGGGGTAATGCCTTAATCGAGTCACGGGCAGTTCGTCGCGAGCCGGTGCCCGCGCCGCGTCCGTTCGCTTCTTGTCCAGCTACGCGCCCTTGATCAACGGATTCCCCGGAGAAACCAGCCCGGCCCTGTGCAGCTTGGCAGTGAGGCGGTCTTTGTCGTTGGAAGCGGAAGCAGCGGCAAGGCGCTTGCGCAGCTTCGCGACTTTTTCTGCGCGGGTGCGGCGCCGGCGGATTTCCGGACGACGGCTGGGTGCGGACATGAAGTCTCCTTGGTGTTCAGTGAGGGTGTTCAGCAATACGATCGCTGAAATCGCGAGTCAGACACACAGTCGGCGCCCTGGACTCGTGCCCAAATTTCAATTATAGGGTTGATCGCCACGGCTGGCAAAGACATGGCGACTACTTCGGCCCCGAGCCGCGCAAACTGAGAGCGCCAGGCGTCCGACAGCTCGGCAGTGGTGCCGTTTGAGTCGGTTTTGAAAGGGCACGGCTTCAGCCGTGCCGTAAGCGTCGTATTTTCATGACGGCTTTAGCCGCTGAGGGACGGCAACTCTCAAACCGCACCACTACTGACAGCTCGACCTGCGCCCACCAGATAATCTACAGACCGGCCGATGCCCCCATTCTCATCACCGCGAATCGTCTTTGACCTCCGGGCAGAATCAGGAGAGTAAAAAGTGGGATGGGCTGCCCATTTGGATAAGTGGGATTGCCGGATTTAACCTGTGGTTCAATCGCAAAGGCAGCCTGGGTGGAACCCAGCCCCGGAGGGGCGACCCAGCTTAGCCCAGCGCTTCAGCGCTGGGGAAAAGCAGGAATGACTTGAGTCCCGGAGGGACGACCCAGCCCCACCCACTTCTTGGAGCAGAAGGCGAGGGGACTTGATGCCCGCCTACCAAATAATGAGTCGTGCAATAATCACAGTGTAACGATTACTCTGTTGTGCCTCTTTAACCACACCCGCCCTTCCAGCGTTATCAACAACTTAAGAACCCGTCGCGCGCGGCAAGAATTTTGTGCATTGTCGTTATGCGGCCAATGTATGTACATTTATGTACGTATAATATCGGGTATTTATATCCTTGGCACACATGCCACTATTGGTAGCCGTGACATGGCTGTTTGGTTTAGTCGGTTTTTCCCATCATCATAACGTCAACAATCCTCAAATTTCCCTTGGGGATTCTGCCCATGGAAACTGGAATGGCGACAGGGTTGAGGTCATCCCCTCAGCGATCACCCAAAACCGGCCAATGAGTATCACCTGAAAACCGGCCAACGAGAGCAGCGTCTGGGACATTGACGCCGGCGGAGGCTTATAGGCTCCGTGGGCATGGCCAATGTCTT
>JBEKFN010000352.1:0-4626 GCA_050013295.1 Terriglobales bacterium | reverse complement strand
CGACGGGAACGGCGATGACCCCGCAAAGCGCGCAGCCGAGGAACGCCGCTACCCACTCGGCACAGTTCGGGCTCCACAACAGGACCGCATCACCCTTCGCGATCGTGCGCGCCTCGAGCTCGCGGGCGAACTGATACGCTACTTCGGCTACACGCTGGTAGCTCCAACGCTCGCGCCGGTATCCTCGCGGAAACACGTAGGCGCAGGCGTCATTGCCATCTCTGCCCCAGCGTTCGAAATCGTCCAGCGAATCCAAAAGACTTGCCCGCACACCCTGTTTAGTAGCACAATTCCCAGAACTTTACAGGACTAACCGCGCTCGGGCGGTAGTCTGGGGCCGGATGACAGGATTTTTTCGAGTTCGCGGCGTTATCGTTCGGACCGTGGTTCGGACCATAGTTCGGATCACAGCTCGTGCCATTTTCGCGTTGGGGATGTGTGGCCTGATCTCGTGCTCCGAGCCCGCTTCGACGAATCCAGCGAGTTCGGAGGCATCTTCCGCCGCCGGTTCTGCCAGCTTTCGGGTGGAGAGCCACCCGACGAGTGGGCCGGTGCGCGACCTCAGCCAGGACGAGGCTGCCGGCGGACACATCCTGCGCAAGCATGTGGGACAGACTGACGACGAACTGCGCGAGCGCCTGGAGCGGGAACGCGGCATTACCGGCGCGTCGACCTACACCAATCGCGCGGTTGCCGAGCATGCCGTGGGCGCAGCGATCGCAGAATCGCAGGACCGAATCGAGCGCTGGCTCAGCCGCTCGGGTGGACATCCTAACCTGGTGCTGGATTACGATAGCGAGACGCCGATTGGCCGCACCATCAATCGAAGCAGCGTCAATCGTGGCGAGAGCCAGTCGCGTTCGTGCGCGCACGCGCTGGTTGTACTGAAATACGTTGGGCCCAACGACTATTATGTTCTGACTTCTTATCCGGAGTGCCGCTGATGAACCCGAAATCGGAAATCACCGCCGCCAACTTCCCCGCCCTGCATACGTTCCTGCGGGGCTACTTCCATGAGGATGTCGCCGACGAATACGGAACTCCTCCGGAAGCGGCCGATCAGTTTTGCGAAGACGCCGAAACCGACGAGCGCATTCCAGTCGCCCGGGAGTGGCAGCAGGTGCTGGAAGTGACCCACGGACAGCCCGCCGCTCTGAATGCGGCGTTGAAGAAACTGGGCAGCGCGATTCAGTTGACTGACGAGGAGATTCCGCAGGTTTCGGCGATCTTCGCCCGTTGCCTGGCCGTGAAATCGCACCGCCGGGTGGCCAACGAATAAGGTCCTTACCCAATCGGTGCGCGGTGCTGTAGCATGATGTTTCGCCGGGGGACGCGTCAGCAAACATTCCTTTGTGACGCAGACTACAGCGTCCCCGTGCAGGCAGTCGATACCATTTGCTGCGGGGAGCATCGTCCCGCACTAGACTCTTTCACTTGCTTTCGTTCTTAGGAGGGTTTGAATGCCGCAAGATACCTTGACGATCACCGACAACCGCACCGGACAGAGCTACACGCTTCCGGTCGAAAACGGAACCATCCGCGCGATGGATCTGCGCAAGATCAAGACGGGCCCCGAAGATTTCGGCTTGATGACCTACGACCCTGCCTTTATGAATACCGCTTCCTGCCGCAGCGCGATCACCTTCATTGACGGTGATAAGGGAATCCTGCGTTATCGCGGTTATCCCATCGACGTTCTCGCCGAACACTGTACGTATCTCGAAGTCGCCTACCTGCTGCTGTTTGGCGAACTGCCCAGCGCCAGTGAATTGCACAGTTGGGTGGATGACATCACGCACCACACCATGCTGCATGAAACGACCAAGAAGTTCATGGAAGGTTTTCGCGATAACGCGCACCCCATGGCGATGCTGGTGAGCACGGTGGCGGCGCTGTCGACGGTGTATCCGGAATCGAAGAACATTCACGACCCCGCGACCCGGCTGCTGCAGATCAAGCGGCTGATCGGCAAGATGCCCTCGATCGCGGCCATGTCGTATCGCCACAGTGTGGGATTCCCGTACGTCTATCCTGACAATGACCTCACCTATCCGGAAAACTTCATGAACATGCTGTGGAAGATGGTCGAACCGAAGTATGTTGCCAATCCGGTGATTGCACGGGCGCTCGACATCCTGTTTATTCTGCACGCCGACCACGAGCAGAACTGCAGCACGAATGCCATGCGCGCCGTGGGCAGCTCGCAGAGCGACCCGTATCTGGCTACGGCGGCGGCGGCGGCCGCTCTTTCCGGACCCCTGCACGGCGGGGCGAACGAAGAAGTGCTGCGCATGCTGGATGAGATCGGTTCCAAGAATAATATTTCGGCATACATCAAGAAGATCAAGGAAGGCAAAGGCAAGCTGATGGGCTTCGGGCACCGGGTCTACAAGAACTACGATCCGCGAGCCAAGATCATCAAGTGGGCGGCCGACCAATTGTTCGAAGTTACGGGACGCAATGCCAAACTGGAGATTGCTCTGGAACTGGAGCGCATCGCGCTGGAAGACGAATATTTCGTGCAGCGCAAGCTCTATCCGAACGTGGACTTCTACTCCGGCATCATGTACCAGGCGATGGGCTTCAATCCGGAGATGTTTACCGTGCTGTTCGCGATTCCGCGCACCATCGGCTGGCTGTCGCAGTGGCAGGAAATGCTGACCGACCCCGAACAGAAGATCGCGCGCCCGCGGCAGGTGTGGATCGGGCACAGCACGCGGGAGTTTGTGCCCATAGAGAAGCGTTGAGGTCGAGGTGTGGGCGCGAAACGGAGTATCCTTTAACCAGATGCCAGCCCAGGCCGACATTATTGTTAGCAGCCCCGACTCGACGGAAGTCAAGCTTGTGGTCGAAGCCAAGCTCAAGCCTCGGGACCTGCGAGAAACCGAGCGTCAGCTTAAGAACTTCATGCTGCAGTTGCGATGCCCGCTGGGGCTCGTCGTCTCGCCGGAACGCCTTTGGGTCTATTTTGACCACTTCACATCATATTCAGAGGACTCTATCGAGCGCTTGGGCGAATTCAATATAGAGGGGTTAATCAAGTTCCACCTGCCCTCAACTGGCGGAGGCGTTGCATTTGAGAACGCAGTACAGGCTTGGCTTGAGGATCTCTCTAATGACACGGCACGAAGCCAAGTGCATGATCCGAAGCTTCGGGAAATCGTCAATCACTACATTCTTCCTGCTATTGAAACTGGAATCGTGCGAGCCGCAGGCCCTCGGTAATACCCGGTGGGCGTAGATGAAACATGTGTTCGTTGAAACGAACTGGGTGGTCGATTACTGCGCTCCCGCGCATCAGCGTGCTCTAGCTGCCATCAAACTCTTAGAAGCGGCGAACTCCAGTACGATCCATCTCCATCTGCCGGCCCCATGCCTTGCTGAAGCCCGCTCCGCGATCAGAATCAAGTTTCAGCCCAGGGAGGCGGATCGGCTTCGCGAGTATCTCAAATGGGCAAAAGCAAATGGACACGTTGAAGCCGCAGCAGAGGATGCCACGCGCCGCGTACTCGATCAGTTCGAGGGCCTTGTTAAACGGGACTTGGACAGCTTAGAAACTAGGCTAGAGGGATTGAAAGCAGAGCGGGGATTGCACATTTTCCCTTTGAATACGGACATGCTGGAACGATCCATCTCTCTAGCCATGGAGAAACTAGACCTAAAGCCGTTTGACAATTCCATCTTGGCCGCCATTCTTGTCCGCGCTGGTGAACTGGCAAAAGAGGGCGGAAAGGATTTTGCATTTTGCGAATTGGACGGCGATCAACAGCCGTGGGACAGGTACGGCAATGCCAAGCCAGTGCTGACGCGCTTGTATGACGACGCTCGCGTTTGGGTCTATGGCGATTTCACGATGACCACCCCCGAACCTCCGCAGGATTGGTGATTGGAAGTGAGCGCTGCTGTAATCCGCCGGACTGCTTCCAGTACGCTCGTCGCAACCACTCCGGCATTGACCCCGGCAGAAATGCCAGCCGGATGAGTTCGCGTGCAACCTGCGACTCGGTCCACCCTGGACGCTCCCGCCGAATGCGCTCGCCGGACAGTACTCGAGCAAACATACTCATTTCAAAGGCCAGGAGCAGGCGTTGTTCTCCTGACATAGATCGCTGCAACTGAAGCTGAACAGCTTGAGCGGAAGAACTTGTGTCGGTGATGGGCACGGCCAAAATGTTATCACGTGGCTTGTCGCTAGGATCTCGTTCTTCAACCTCTTTCAGCAAAGCTAGCCACCTGCAATGGCCCCTATGACGATAAAAGGCTCCGCCCCGGACGCGACCGCGTCGGGGAGTGGGGCGTCGGGCGGCTCATGGGATAGATCCTGCTCGCAGGCGAAGAAGCGCAGGAACGGACGGCGCTGTTGCGTGACGTGGTCGCGGATAGTGCCGCGCAGCATGGGATAGCGGGCCTCGAGCGCGTCGAGGATTGAGCGCTGCGTGGCTGGGCCCTGGACCTCGAGTTCCACGTCGCCGCGAACTTGCGCCAGCGTTCGCAGATGCGGCGGAAGAATAACTCGGATCATATTAGTTTGATCATAATTAGTGTGATCATGCGAGCGTCTGCACCTCAATCGAAAGCACCGCCGGGAGATCGCGGACGATGGGGGACCAGCTGTCTCCTGCATCG
>JBEKFN010000351.1:0-4631 GCA_050013295.1 Terriglobales bacterium | reverse complement strand
CATCGTTGGGCGGCACACCTGATGGTGATCACGGTCTGGCTGCATATGTTTCGGGTGTTTCTGACCGGCTCGTACAAGAAACCCCGCGAGTTCAACTGGAATATTGGGGTACTGCTGCTGGTGTTCACGCTGCTGCTTTCATTCACCGGATACTTGCTGCCCGACGATCAACTCGGCTTCTGGGCGGTTACTGTCGGTACGAACATGGCTCGCGCTACACCGTTCCTCGGACATGAGGGCCCCTTCGGTCACATGTTGGGCATGACGCCCTACAATGACGTTCGCTTCGGATTGCTGGGCGGGTCGATCGTGGACGCGAACGCGCTGCTGCGTTCGTACATCTGGCATTGCATCGGCATTCCTATCGTCGCTTCGGTGCTGATGATCGTGCACTTCTGGCGCGTACGAAAGGATGGCGGCATCTCGGGCCCGGCGTCGGTCGTGCTCGAATCCGAAATCAAGGAGGCGCGCCGGTAGTTCGCGCAAATAATTATGGATTGGAAGCAATTGTGGGACATAGCCTCCGCCCCTGACAACGTGCCCATCGTGGCACTGATTCCACTGCTCGCCTTCTATATCTATCTGGGATGGAAGCAGGCACACGCCAATGATCAGTTGATCGCGCAACTGGAAGGCGATGCGGCGGCGGCTAAGACCCAATATCGCAAGACCTGGCCTTTTCAGCCGGGATGGCAGAAAGAAATTCACGTGTGGCCGTTTCTGTTACGGGTGGAGTTTCTGGCCGCCGTCATCGTCACCATTATTTTGATGATCTGGTCGATCACGCTGAATGCTCCGCTGGAGGAGCCGGCGAACCCGAACTTGACCATGAACCCGGCCAAGGCGCCTTGGTACTTTCTCGGCTTACAGGAAATGCTGGTGTATTTCGATCCCTGGATTGCCGGTGTCGTGATGCCGACCTTGATCATCATAGGGCTGATGGTGATTCCCTACATCGATACCAACCCGCTGGGCAGCGGCTACTACACCTGGAAGCAGCGCAAGTTTGCGATCGGGACGTTCCTGTTCGGCTTTATTGTGCTGTGGGTCTCGATGATCATCATAGGGACCTTCATACGGGGACCGGGGTGGCAATGGTTCTGGCCGGGGCAAACCTGGGACCACAACCGCCTCATCTATGAGGTCAACCGCGATCTGCCGGACCTGTTCGGAATCACCTCCAACTGGGTAAAGGCGGTCTTCGGAGCGGTGGTGGTGGGCGGCTTTTACGCGCTGGGCGGGTTCGCCCTGCACGCCTTTTTCCGGCGCCAGAACCCGAAGGATTACAAGCGCATGAGCTTCCTGCAGTATTCGATCATGATGTTCTTCGTGCTAACCATGTTTGCCCTGCCGATCAAGATGCTGCTGCGGCTTTTGTTTCATATCAAATACGTGTGGATCACGCCCTGGTTCAACGTGTAGGTGAGTGTGGAGGCGGGGCTTTGCCCCGCCGGGACGGGGCGCAGCCCCGTCCCACAACTTGAGGAGGAAGTGGTGCCCGAAAAGCCCGTCCCGGAGAATGATCCGCTAGTTCAGAAATCACTGGCGACTTGGTACGTGGTGTCGATGGTAGTCCTGACGGCGTCGCTATTCTGGGCGCTGTGGGACGAAGACTTCGGACAGCGTCCCTGGAAGGCCTTCCAGCACGAATGGAAAGACCGCTACTCCGCGTTTCTGAAGACGGCTCGTTCCACCTCGGCGCAATCGGAAAAAGATGTCGAGGGCAATAGCGATTACCACAAGCTGAAACAGGATTACGAGCAAACATATCAGCAGGCGGCGCCGCGGACGAAGGAGATCAACGAAAAGCTGCGCACTCTAAGCGCGAAAATCCTGGCGGTGCAGAACGTCTTCACCGATCGGCGCGCCTACGTGAATGCGTTGACCTACGATATCGAGACCACAACCGACGCGTCCTCGAAGCAAAGCAAGCTCAAAGATCTGGAGAAGTACAAGCAGCAGACGGCGGTAGTCGAGTACCCGGACGGCAGCAAGGCGACTTACACCTACCCGCAACTCGAAGAAACCTACAACGACCTCAAGACGGAACGAGCCCAACTCAGCGCAGAACTGGGAGAGTTAATCAAGCCCGTCAGCGACCAGAAAGCGAAGCTCGATGCGTATGTGTCGGAGAACATGGTGAACCTGACGCCGGCACAGATTCGGGGATTGCAGGACAAAACGGAGGCGCTGGAGCCGGCGATCCTGCAGATCAACGTGGCCGAAGCCAATATTGTGGATCGCTGCGAATCCTGCCACATGGGGATCCGCGAGCCCGTCAAGCTGACCGCGGCATCGATGGCGCCAAAAGGGAAACAGATTGACGCGGTTGCCCGGGCTTTCACCAGCCATCCCGATGCGGAGCTGCTGAAGACCCATGATCCGGAAAAGTTCGGCTGCTCTCCCTGTCACCAGGGGAATGGACGGGCCACCACCAGCGTTGAGAAGGCGCACGGCAATTACGAGCATTGGCTCTGGCCGCTGTTTCCGAAACCGAACTTCGAGGCGGGCTGCCAGACCTGCCACGCCGCGGACATGGTACTCGTGAGCGGCGACGTGGGCTGGACTCTCAGCGAGGGCAAAGACTTGTTTCGCCAGCGCGGATGCGTGGGCTGCCACCGTTTCGAGGGCTACGACAAGGAACCGGAAGACCTGAACTCCATGGCGCAACAGATCAAGCAAATGGAGCAGGAGAAGAAGGAGAACCTGAAGCAGTCCGCGTACTTGATGAAGCAGGCCGATGCCGCGCAGACAAACCAGGAAGCCAATCGTCTGAACGACCAGGCGGTGGCGCTGCGGGTCGCGAACAGCAAACTGGATTTGCGGATCGTGCAGCTCGACCGAACCACTAAGAGCCTGCTGCAGGACATGAAGAAAGTCGGGCCCAACCTAAAGGACGTCCGGTTGAAGCTCAACAAGAACTGGATTCCGGTGTGGCTGAAGAAGCCGACCGATTTTCGTCCGACCACGCGGATGCCGAATTTCCGGCTCAATGACCAGCAGATTCAGGCGATCTCGGCGTACCTGTGGCAGTCGGCGTTACCAGATGCGCCGGTGAAGCACAATCCGGGAGATGCCGGGCGAGGCAAGGAACTGTTCGAGACGCGCGGATGCCTGGGGTGCCACTCGATCGGAGAAGGCGATCAGATGCAGGGCGGGGGATTTGCCGCCAACCTGACGCGCATTGGCGAGAAGGCAAACTACGATTACCTGGTGCGTTGGGTGCACAACGCGCGCCAGCGCACGCGTCCCTATTGTCTGTACGAAAAAAAGGACATTGGTCCCGAAGACTATGCGAAGAAGGGTTTGCCCTTTGTGTTCGACCTGCAACATAGCAAGTGTCCGAACGACGGCCATGAACTGCAAGTCCAGAACATGACGGTGATGCCCAGCCTGCGGCTGACCGAGCAGGATGCATCGGACGTCGCCTCCTATCTGGTCACCCTGAAGAAGAAGGAGCCGAGCTCCTATCCCGATGCCGCTTTCATGGACGATCCCAAGCTGAAGGACGAAGGGAAGAAGTGGATCCGCCACTTCGGCTGCGCTGGATGTCATGAAATCTCCGGCCTGGAGGATGAGGGAAGGATCGGGACGGAACTGACCTTCGAAGGCAGCAAGCCCATCGAACGCCTGGACTTCGCTCTGCTGACGGAGATGGCAGAACGGGGAGACGGCGAACCCATCAAGGATCCGGACGATCGTGCGCGTCTCCCAGAGGGACCCGCAACAAAACCCTGGTACTCAAGTTTGGGCTTCTTCGAGCACAAGCTTGCCGAACCGAATGTGTGGGACCAGGGGAAGATCAAATCGGAGACTGAGAAACTCCGCATGCCAAACGTGCACCTGGCGCCGGAACAAATTCGCGCCCTGACCACGTTCCTGATGGGGAGCCAGGAGAGCGCGCTTCCGGCGAATTATCAATACCGGCCTCTCGACTACCGGCGTGACATCCAGGAAGGCTGGTGGGTGGTCAAGAAGTACAACTGCATGGGCTGCCACCAATTCATTCCAGGCCAACAAACGGCGCTGATGGGAATGAAGCAGTATCAGGAGGCGCAGGAGCAGCTTCCCCCCAAGCTGCTGACGGAAGGCGCACGGGTCAATCCCCAGTGGCTGCTGCGCTTCCTCTCCAATCCGTCGTTAAGTCCATCGTTAAGCGAGACCGATACGGATCGCAACGGGGTGCGCTCGTACCTCCAGGTGCGGATGCCCACTTTCAGCTTCTCGGAGAACGAACTGGGCAAGCTGGTGCGCTTCTTTGCGGCACTCTCGCGGCAGCCTTTTCCCTATATTCCGGATGCGACGACGCCGTTGACGGCGAAGGAAACGGACATGGCACGCGGCTTGTTCTCTAGTACCGCCGCGCCTTGCCTGAAGTGTCACGCGACCGGCGATGCGGCGCACGATCGCACTGCCACGGCGCCCAATTTTCTTCTGGCGCACGACCGTCTGAAGCCGGACTGGGTTGAACGCTGGATCATCGATCCACAAGCCATCAGTCCTGGGACAGCGATGCCCTCCGGTTTGTTCAAGCGCCTGAACGACCACTGGGTGTTCGCCGGGCCGACGCCTCCCGCATTCGAGGGTTATGATAAGGATCACACCCGGCTGCTCGTGGATTATATTTTCCA
>JBEKFN010000350.1:0-4648 GCA_050013295.1 Terriglobales bacterium | reverse complement strand
TTGGTGACGCCCGCAATCAGCGAAACGTTTCCATCCGCAGCCGAACCGACCACCACCACGCCCGAGCCGAGTTTGTCGCGCAGTTGATCTACCAACGTCCGCAACTGCGCACGTTCGAGATTATCCACGCGATGGGCAAGTACTTTCACGCCGCGAACTTCTCTTACTTTGTCGCTGACCGAAGCCACCGAAGACGAAGCCGACTTCATCCGCGCCTGGTCGAGTTCGCGGGTAAGCCGCTTGATTTCCGAATCGCGCTTTTCCAGTTCTGCGCGCAGCGCTTCGGCGGGAGACTCGGCTTCTTTGCTGCTCAGGGCGGCGACCACGCCTTCCAGTTCGTGATCTTTGCGGAAGTGGCGCAGCGAGCCTTCGCCGGTCACGGCCTCGATGCGCCGCACGCCTGATGACACGCTTCCCTCTTTCAAAATCTTGATCAGGCCGATCTCGCCCGTCGCGCCGGTGTGCGTGCCGCCGCACAGTTCGGTCGAGAAATCGCCGATCTTTATCACGCGGACGCGGTCGCCGTATTTCTCGCCGAACAGCGCCATCGCGTGATATTCGTTGACGGCCACGTCGATCGGAACGTTCTCGACGATCTCGACTCGCTCGTTGCGCAGAACTTCTTTGTTGATGATGTCTTCTATGTCCTGCAGCTCTTCGTCTTCGACGCCGGTGAAGTGCGAGAAATCGAAGCGCAGATGGTTGGGAGCGACCAGCGATCCCGCCTGCTTCACATGCTTGCCCAGCACTTCTCTTAGGCCCGCGTGGAGAAGGTGCGTGGCCGTGTGATTGCGCATGGTGGCTTCGCGAATCGCAGTGTCGACTACGGCATCCACTTTCTGCCCAACGCGAATTGCCTGCTTGGCTGTGACCTGATGGGCGCGCACACCCTGCACTGGGTAGTAGCATCCGGTCACTTCGGTGACGATTGTGTTGTGATCGTCGGAGTAGAGCCATCCGCGGTCGCCGACCTGCCCGCCGGATTCGGCATAGAAGGGCGTGTGGTCGAGGATGATTTCGCCGGAGTCGCCGGGCTTGAGTTCCTGTGCGCCCTGATTGCCCTTGATGATGGCGAGAACTTCGCAGTTGTCGGAGCGCGTCTGGCGGTAGCCTTCGAAGTCGGATTTCGGGAGCTGCTGGTAGGCGGGGTTCGCCGTCTGCTTGGCTGCACCTTTCCAGGAGGCGCGAGCGCGTTCGCGCTGCTCAGTCATTGCGTGATCGAAGCCGTCTCGATCCAGGATTAAACCAGCGTCGCGAACAGCGTCCTCGATGAAATCAGCAGGCAGACCAAAGGTGTCATAGAGTCGGAACGCATCCTCACCCGGAACGCTGGCAGGCCGGGCAAAAGCTGTTTGAATCTGGCGCTCAAGATCATCGGCATGAGTAAGATGAAGAATTGGCCTTAGCTGAGCCAGCAGAAGCGCAGGACTCTGTAGAGGATCTACTGCAAAAACACGGAACACCTCGTCCGGATAGGGTTTGCCGTCCCGCCGCCATTCCGCTGCGATTCGATTCAAACTCCGGGGCCGATGTTCCACAATGGCTGCTTTTATCAATTCCTCCAGCTTTTCTAAGCCTATTTCTAGAGTATGGGAGAAACGAGTTTCTTCGGAATCTATGACCTTAGATACTCGCTCCGCTGTTTCGTTGAGCTCCGGATACGCATCCTGCATAAAGTCTCGAACGGTGAAAACCATTTCATGCAGAAACGGCCTCGTCTGTCCGAGCAAGCGGCCGTGTGTGATGGCGCGCCGGATGATTTTGCGCAGGACATAACCCCGACCTTCATTCGAAGGAATCACGCCATCGGAGATTAGAAACGTTGCGGCTCGCGAGTGGTCTGCAATCACCCGCAGCGATGCTGCCGACTTCGATCCCGCCGAGCTTTGCTCGCCGGGGCGGACGTGGGCGTCCGCCCCTACGTGGGCATTGCCAATGCTCGCGTAGGGGCGGGTGCCCTCACCCGCCCCGCCGGGTCGAAGACCCGGCTCCGCACGTGCAGTGCCCGTCAGCTCTGCTGCGCGCTTGATCAGCGGAGTAAACAGATCCGTCTCATAATTCGAAATCACGCCTTGCAGAACCGCCGCTATCCGTTCAAGCCCGGCGCCCGTATCAATCGACGGCTTGGGCAGGGGATTTAACTTGCCGCTGGCATCGCGGTCGAACTGCATGAACACCAGGTTCCAGAGCTCGACGTAGCGTCCGCAATCGCAGCCAAACGTGCAGTCTGTGTGACCCAGATCGCTGGCGGCCGTACCCATGTCGTAGTGAATCTCGCTGCAGGGGCCGCAGGGGCCGGTGTCGCCCATCTGCCAGAAATTGTCTTTTGCTCCGAACTCGTAGATGCGATCTTTCGGCACACCTTGTCCGAGCCACAGGTCGTATGCTTCGGCATCGCGCGGGACTCCGTTTTCGCCTTTAAAGATCGTTGCGTAGAGCTTCGCTTTGTCGATACCGAACCACTCCGGCGACGTGATCAGCTCCCACGCGTAAGCGATGGCGTCTTTCTTGAAGTAGTCGCCAAAGGAGAAATTGCCCAGCATCTCGAAAAACGTGTGATGACGATTGGTGAAGCCTACGTTTTCAAGATCGTTGTGCTTGCCGCCGGCGCGCACGCATTTCTGCGAGGTTGTGGCCCGCGCGTAGTCGCGCTTTTCGAGGCCGAGGAAAACGTCCTTGAACTGATTCATGCCGGCGTTGGTAAAAAGCAGCGTCGGGTCGTTGGCGGGGACGAGCGACGAGGAGTGCACCTCGCGGTGTTGCTTCTGGATGAAGAAGTCGAGGAATTTGCGGCGAATTTCGGAGCCTGTGAGCATGGAAACTTAATTCTAAATGAAAGGCAAACCTTCACCACAGGGGGCACAGGGGAACACAGCGGTTCAATACGAAGTCAGCCGGCGAGCGGAAAGCAAAGAATTGGCGACGTCGAAGACTTGCAGCGCAAACAGCTCGCAGCCGATACTTCGACGCCGTCCGGAGAAAGCAGATTTACTTCACCGTATCTGCGGTTTTCTCGGCGCCCTTTTTCACGCCTTTCCCGGTATCCTTAGCAGCGGTCTTGGTGGCATCGCCAGTTTTTTCGGCGCCTTTTTCCGTGGCTTTGCCGGTGTCCTTGGCGGCGGTTCCGGTGGCTTTGCCGGTCTTCACGGCTGCCGTCTTGGTGGCGTGTCCCGTTTTCTTTGCCGCTGTGTCGGTTGCTTTGCCAGTATCGTCGGCTGCCTTTTTCACGTCGGTCCCGGCTTGGCCATAGGAGAACGCAGTAAAAGCCAGCAGCGCCGCTACGATCATTAAAGCGAACTTCAAAAAGAATCTTGTTTTCATAGCTCCTCCAGAAAATTTAAAGGGTTCTAGTCGCAGAGTTGTATCAGAGTATGAGGGATGGCGCAACCAAGGCGCTTTCAAAGTTGTCAGGCAAACCGGTCAAAGCTGTGCAATCCGAACCGTGGCAATCCTTGAAACTCCGAAACCTTGAAACTCTGAAACCTTACTTACCCTTCGGAAGTCTCGGTCTCGAGTTCGGTGATAGTTTCTTCGTCCACGTCCCATTTTTTCAGGATCGTGAAGATGGTTTTTGATCCGAATCCGGCGCGCATCAGCTGGCGGAAGATGCGGGCTGTTTGTTTTTGATCTTTATCCTTGGGCTTCTGCAGGCGTTTGCGGCGGAGATAGTCGCGCGCGAGATTTTCTTCTTTCACGTCGTCATAGACGGAAGCAACCGCTTTCTCGATGACGTCGCCGTGCACTCCCTTTGCCTTCAGGTCGTTGACGACGCGCATGCGCCCGAATTTCTCGTTGTCGCGGCGGTACGACGAAAAGGCCGCGGCGTACTTGGCGTCGTTCAGATAGCCCTGGTCCTTCAGGCGAACGACAATCAGTTCCACCAGCGTTTTGCCGAATTCCGTATCGGCTTCCACGCGGTTCCGCAGCAGGCGCTTCAGTTCCGCGACCGAGCGCATGCGGCGCGCCAGAGCACCTACAGCGTATTCGTAAAGCTCCGCTTCGGTGAAGAGTTTTCTGGGACGGCCAAACGCCATGCCTACACGATAGCGCGAGACGGGGCATGATGGTTAGCACTCACGGGCTTGGCTTGACGGAGGACGAATTCTTTCAGGTCCTGCAGTCGGCTTATTTTGGCGGCGGCGCGGAACTTGGTACAGAACTAGGAAAGACCGGTGCGCTGGTCGCGGGCGGTACGCTCGCCGCCGGCGCGCTCGCCCCGATGGGCGCGACCAGCGCTGCTTTTGCCGAGTCTGGCAGTTTTTCAGCATTGGCCAGCAAGAGCGCCAATTGCCAAATTTGAGTTTCAGAGAGCGACTTGCTGAAGCCGGGCATGCCGGTCATCCGAATGCCGTTGAAGATCTTCCAGTAGCTCTCGCCCGGCGCATCGTCGGTCACGCCTTTTCCCTCGAAGAGCAGCGGCGGCCGCGGATACATTCCCTTTGCAATTGCCGTCCTCGGCGCCAGCGGCAAGCCGTGGCAAACGGAGCAATGCTGCTTGTAAAGCTCGGCGCCGGCCAAGTAGTTGGCCTCTGTCGCTTGGATCGGGACATTCTTCGGCATGTCTTTCGCGATGCGCGCATTCAAAGCCTTGTGCGCGAAGAAATTTTCGAAGGGCACGTCGGAGTCGGTGGTGGCAACGGGAGCACTG
>JBEKFN010000349.1:0-4673 GCA_050013295.1 Terriglobales bacterium | reverse complement strand
GTGCGTCCAGGCGGTGGTGACTGGGACTTGCAGCTTCTGAACAAGCTGGTGGAATTCGTCCAACGCAGCTGCGAGCCGTACGCCCGTCCCGGCGAGAATCACCGGTCTTTTTGCGGCACGAATTCGCTCCAGCACCTCGCTACATTGCTTCCTGACTTCAGCCTCGTTCCAGAGAGGAGGATCCTCGGCTGGATCGTACGCGCGTAAGCCGGCTTTATCGACTTGGGCGGATTGAACGTCGACGGGAATGTCGAGCCAACAAGGTCCTGGCCTACCGGATTTTGCCAAATGCCAGGCACGCTCGAGGTGATATCGGATAGAGAGAGGATCATCGATCATCACCGCGTACTTGGTGATGTTCCCGACCATGGCAATGATGTCGATTTCCTGGTCTCCGAGTTGGCGCAGGCCGGTGATGCCATGGGCGCGCATGCAAGTCTCGCGCTTGACCTGGCCGGAGACTACGAGCATCGGGATGGAATCGGTCCAGGCTCCGAAGGCGCCGTTGAGCGCGTTGATTCCGCCGGGGCCGGTGGTGACATTGACCACGCCGGGCTGTCCGCTGATGCGGGCGTAAGCTTCGGCGGCCATGGCGGACGCTTGTTCGTGGTGATTGCAAATGTACTGAATGCGCGGCTCCTTGCCAATGGAATCGTTGAGGTGCATGGCGCCGCCGCCGGTGACCAGGAAGATGTGGCGCACCCCCCAATCCGCGAGTTGGCCAACGAGATAGTCGGAAAGCTTCATATGACCTCGGCTTTCGACTGAGGGAGCAGCGAGAGGACGGGATTACTGAGTCCAAGACGGAGGATTTGAGCGCTGATTTCGTGGGTGTGCAGCAAGGTGGCGATGATGATCGGCTCGCGGGTGCCAGCGATTTCCTGCGGGCCTACGACTGGCGAGCCCACCAGCGTCTTGCCCCTGAGAATGGGATTGTTGTCCACCAGAGCTCGGACGTGAGTTCGCGCGAGACAGGGAAGGGTAAGGAGCTTCATCGCGAATTGCCCCGCACCCCAAAGGATGACGTGCTGGCCGTTTGAGAGCTGGCCAGCTAAGTGGCGGTTGATACTTTTCATCTGTTCGGCGGAATGTCGGATATAGGCGTCGATCTTGGACGGCAACTCTTGATCGCGAACGACCAAACGCTTGTCTGCAGTTCCGCTGTTGTCGCGGAAAAAGCCAAAGACAGCGGGGTATAGCGTGTCTTCCGCCGTCTGGATCACTTTCTGTTCTACCAGGGTGGGCCGGAAGCCGAAGCGGCGGGCGGCGTTTTCGAGAGAGCGCGCCGAAAAGTGGTTGATGTGCTCGGTATTGAATTCCTGGAAAGGTGCGTAGAGATAGTCGTCGTAACGGGTAGCGTCAGGAGTCTCGAGATAAATGTAGCCCCCTGGCGCAAGAAGACGGCGGGCCGCTGTGAAGAATGCGGGGATGTCGTAAACGTGCTCGAGCACGTGACTGAACACGACGCAATCAAATTTGGGCATGTGCGCAGGAGCCGAGGCGATCGACCCGACGTAGGTTTCAAAGCCACGATCGCGGCACGCGGCCGCGCAGCGCTCCGAAGGGTCGAGTCCGGCGACAGCAGTGAGCCCCTGGTCGCGGAGAGCCGTGAGCAGGCCGCCCGTGGCACAGCCGGCATCGAGGATGGTGGCGGCTCGCGAAGGCACGGCGCGGGCGATGTCCGCGGCAGTGGTGGAGAGTCGAGCGGCGTCAAACGGGGAAAGGCCGCTTCCGGTCGCAGTCGCCGAGTCGTCGTACTTGGACCACTCGCAATAAAAACGATCGTAGTCGCGCTGAGTGGCGGCAGGATCGGCATAGACGAAACCGCAGCGGCGGCAGACAACAATGTTGTACTCGTTGGGCAAAGGATAGCCCTCGGGAACGATGAACTGCTGGGTGTGACAGACGGTGCTTCCGGTTGCGCCACAGGCGCCGCAGGCGCGATGGGGATGAGAGCTGAGAGTGGCAGCGCTATGCATGGCACCCTCTGGCGGCAACTTCGGATCTGGAAATCTCCCTCTCGGAGAATGTATTTATGGCGGAAGCTTGTTTGTGGTGATTGCAAACGTACTGAATACGTGGCTCCTCGCCAATGGAGTCGTCGAGGTGCATGGCGCCGCTGACCAGGGACATGTGGAGCACCCCCCAGTCTGCGAGTTGGCCGACGATGTAGTCGGAAAGCTTCATCAGCGACGAACCTCGGAGTTTTGGTGCGGTATCAGAGAGTGCCCCTTTGACGCGATTTCGTCTATCGTTTCCAGAACGTAATCCAACATCGCCGGCGTGAGTCCGGGATATACGCCAATCCAGAAGGCCTGATTCATCACGCGGTCACTGTTTGACAAATCGCCCACTACACGATAATTGAGGTCCGCATACGCAGGTTGACGGACCAGGTTGCCGCCGAAGAGCTGGCGCGTGCCGATCTTTTTCTCATTCAGGAAGTCAATTAGCGCGTTTCGCGAGAATGGAGCTGTCTCCCTTACCAACAGCGGGAACCCAAACCAACTCGGGTCGGAATTCGGGGTGGCTTCGGGCAGGACGAAGTGCTCTGCCGCGTCCTTGAGTCCTGACTTCAAATACGCAAAATTCCGCTTTCTCGCCTCAATGAATGCCGGCAGTTTCTTCAACTGCGCGACTCCCACGGCAGCTTGCATGTCAGTGGCTTTGAGATTATAGCCGACATGCGAATAGATGTATTTGTGATCGTAGCCGTGCGGCAATTCACCCAACTGCCAGTCGAAACGCTTGCCGCAGGTGTTCTCTTTACCGGGGGCACACCAGCAATCCCGGCCCCAGTCGCGAAAAGATTCGACGAGCGTGCGCAGCAGGGGCTTTTCCGTCAAGACGCATCCGCCTTCGCCCATGGTGATGTGGTGCGCGGGATAAAAGCTGACGGTAGCGAGATCGCCGAAGGTTCCGACTTTCTCGCCGCGATAGGTCGAGCCGAGCGCGTCACAGCAGTCTTCAATCAGCCACAAGCCGTGCTTTTTCGTGAACGCCGTTACGGCATCGAGATCGAACGGATTCCCCAGCGTGTGCGCAAAGAAGACGGCACGCGTGCGGTCGGATAGCGCGGTTTCGAGATAACTGACATCCACGTTGAAGGTGGGAATGTGAACATCTACGAAGACGGGAACCAGCCTGTTCTGCAGGATCGGATTGACGGTAGTGGGGAATCCCGCGGCCAGGGTGATGACCTCGTCTCCGGGCCGCAGCCGGCGATCGCCCAATTTCTGCGAAGTCAGGGCTGCGACCGCCAGCAGGTTGGCCGACGAGCCCGAGTTCACCAGCACTGCCTCGCGCACACCGGCGAATTTGGCGAACTCACGTTCGAACTGCTCGGCGAAGCGCCCGGTGGTCAGCCAGAAATCGAGCGAAGAGTCGACCAGCAGTTCGAGTTCTTGTTCGTCGAAGACACGGCCGGAAATGGGCACAGGCGATGATCCCGGTACGAACGCGGGGGAAGGGAAGGCCTCGCGGTAGTACTCCGCCACCAAGCCGCGGATCCGGTCGCGCAAGTCGTCTGCTCGTGACACTACTTCAGCGCCTCCCGGTACCACGTGATGGTCTTTTCCAAGCCTTCATCCAGCGTGAACATGGGCTTCCAGTTCAATTCAGCGCGTGCCCGCTCAGCGCTCAGGAACTGATGGCGGATCTCATTCGAAGCCTGGTTCTGAATCTCGGGCTTCAACCTCGATCCCATTTTCGCGAGGATTGCATTCACCAGGTCAAGCACGCTGATCTGCGCTTCATTCGAAAAGTTATAGGCTGCGCCGCAAAGCTTCGGATTATGCATGAGCCGCTCTGCCAACAGCATGTAGGCCGCGGCGCCATCTTCCACGTAGAAGTAGTCGCGCACGTACTTGCCGTCGGAGCGAATAATGGGTCGTTCGCCACGAATCACGGAGCGGATCGTGCCCGGCACCACGCGGTTCCAGTTCAGGTCTCCGCCGCCGTAAAAATTGCCGCAGCGGGTGATCGCCACTGGGACGCCAAACGTGCGCGCGTACGATTGCGCAATCAGGTCCGCGCACGACTTGCTTACGTCGTAGGGATGCTTCCCCTGCAACGGCATATCTTCTTTATAGGGAAGTACCGTCTGATCGCCGTAAGCCTTGTCTGAAGAAGCGAGGATGACCGACTTCACCATCGGCGAACGCCGGCAAGCCTCCAGAACATTCCACGTTCCGCGTACGTTGCTCTCGAAAGTTGAAAGCGGATTGCGGTTGGCGATGCCCACGATCGTCTGCGCGGCGAGATGAAAGACGACTTCGATCTCGTACTCGCCCAGCACACGTTCCAGCAGATATGGACTGCTGAGACCGCCGCGCACTATGTTGACTCGGTCGGCCAGTCCCTGGTGCACAAATTCGCTGGCCGGAACCCAGTCGCGCACCAGCGCCGTCACGGACGCGCCCTGCTCCAGCAGATGTTTCGTCAGCCATCCGCCCACCAGTCCCGTGGCGCCAGTGATAAAGACGGCACGGTCGCGCCAGAAGCCGTTCTTCATTATTATTCCTGCCAAACCTTCCATGGCGCCTGGTTCGTGCTCCATAACTGGTTCAAGTACTCGTATTCGCGATACGTATCCATCGCGTAGAAGAAGCCGTCATGCTGATAGGCCATCAACTGCCCGTCGGCGGCCAGCCGCTCCAGCGGTTCCTTCTCGA
>JBEKFN010000348.1:0-4717 GCA_050013295.1 Terriglobales bacterium | reverse complement strand
CGAATGCTGGCGGTGGCAGGGCCTGAATTCGCCAGCGCGCGCTACGCGAGCGATGCGGCGGCGGCGGAAGCGCTCTGCCGGGCAGCGGGAGCCGAACTGATTCTCGCACCCGCAACTTCACGGTTCATGCGCGTTCTGGCGGGAGTGGCGCATCGTCTGAACGGATGTGTGGACACGCATGTGACCTCGCTGGAATCCGTCAACGGCGAACTGCGGGCTACGCGCTGGCACTATCGCCAGCGCATCGAAGCAGTCATTCGGCGCGAGGCGCGCCCCTGGATCGTGGTGCTCGAGTCGGGCTGCGACGCGGCCTGGGCGGACACCTCACGGACTGACACGGCATCGACCGGGGCACCCGCCGAGGCCAATGTCGAACAGATTCCGGTAACACTCCCGCAAGCGGCCACAAGAACGGTCGTCAGCGGCGCCCGCGCTCCAAAGAGCGACGCACAAACCATCCGCCCCGACGCCAACTTGCTATTTGTCGCGGGCGCGGGCTGGACCAAGAAGCAGGCCGACGGAAAGACCCATATCGATCAAGCTGAAACGCTAATTCTTGACTTCCTTCGCGCCTCGGGCGCATCACTAGGCGGCAGCAAATCGCTAGTCGATCAAACGGGAGAGAGTCAGGCGGTGCTCGGTTTCATGACCCATCTGAACCAGGTCGGCCAGACCGGATCGACGCCGCGCCATCCCAAGGGTTTGTCCGCGTGTTGCCATGGCGAGGAACCCCATGTCGTGGGCTGGCGGTTCATCAACGAACGCCGTGCGGTGAATCTCGACCCGAACTGCGGATGGGCACGAGGAAAAGCGGACGTGCTTTACGTAGCCGATGCCTTTGAAGTGCTGGCGAAACTGAACGCCATCCTGGCCCAAAGAAGCCAAACCAGCGCCGACGCAGTACTTCAGACCTGACCTACGCGCCATGCGCGCCTCTTCGATAGAGTTTAGGGATAGAGATTAGGGTTTGATCCCCAACTGCCAGAACAGAAACGAATACATGTCAGTCCTCTCTTCGATCTGCTTGGCGACTGGCTTGCCTTGGCCGTGTCCAGCTTTGGTTTCGATCCGCAGCAGAATCGGCCGCTCTTTGCTTACGCCGTTCTTGGCCTCGGCTTGCATGAGCGCGGCCATTTTCTTGGCGTGCATGGGATCCACTCGCGTATCGGTGTCACCCGTCATAAAAAGGATAGCGGGATACTCCTGACCCGGCTTCACGTGGTGATAAGGCGAGTAAGCATAGAGCCAGTCGAACTGCTTGGCATCGTCGGCCGAACCGTATTCCGGGATCCAGAGCTTGGCGATCTGGAAGTTCTGATAGCGCAGCATGTCGAGCAGCGGAACCTGGCACACTACCGCGCGGAACAGGTCGGGGCGTTGAGTGATCATCGCGCCCATCAGCAGGCCGCCGTTCGAACCACCGGAGATGGCGAGACGATCGCGGTCTGTATATTTCTGTGCGATTAGATATTCGGCGGCGGCGATGAAGTCATCGAAGACGCTCTGTTTTTTCTCGAGCATGCCGGCGCGATGCCAGTCTTCGCCGAACTCAGAACCGCCGCGCAGGTTCGCGACCGCGTAAATGCCGCCGTGCTCCATCCAGAGAAACATACTGCGGTCAAAAGTCGGGGTCATCGAGATGTTAAAACCGCCGTAGCCGGTCAGCAATGTTGGGTTCTTGCCGTTCTTCTCGATTCCTTTTTTGCTGACGACAAACATCGGAACTTTCGTACCATCCTTCGAGGTGTACCAAACCTGCTGCACTTCATAGGCGGAAGGATCGATGGGGGGCGCGTCAACCTTGGCCCAGAGCGCGCTTTTCACATCGGTCAAAGCAACGCGGTAGATCGAGGGTGGGACGGTGAAGGACTGGAATCCGAAAAAAATTTCGTTGCGATCATACCGGCCGGAGGCGCTGAAAACGGATCCGATGGCCGGCAGAGGAATGTCGGCGAGTTTCTTGCCGTCGAGCCCGAACAGCTTGAGTTCGGAAGCGACGTTGTGTTCGTACTGCGCCAGGAGCTTGCCGCCGGTCACGCTCGCGCCTTGCAGGACAGCGTCGGTTTGCGGAATCAGTTCTTTCCAGTTTTCGCGCTTGGGATTGGTTGCGTCGGCGACAAAGACGCGAAAGTGGGGCGCGTCTTCGTTGGTGGTGATGTAGAGCTTGCCCGCAAAGAAGTCGGCGCCGTAAAGAAAATCCTTGCCGGTCGTGATTTCGAGCGGAGGATTTTTCGATTGCAGATCCTGCAAATACATCTCTGTCTTGGTCCAACCTTCGCCAACATCAATCAGCAGCCAGCGGTCGTCTTCAGAGAGAGTGACGCTCGGGACGTCCTGCGGCTTACGGCCTTCGCCGAAGATCAGTGGATCATGGGCGGGATCGCTTCCGATCTGGTGGTAGAAAACCTTAACGTGGTAGACCTCTTCTCCGTCGGGCACCTCGCCTTTTTTGGGATTGCGAGTGTAGTAGAAAGCGGAACTGTCCTTCATCCAGGCTACGCTGGCGAAGCGGGTGCGATCGATGGTATCCGGCAACACCTTGCCGGTGGCGCTCTCGACGATGCGGAGCGTGCTCTCTTCCGATCCGCTGGCGGAGGTTCCGTAGGCCACGTACTTACCGTCTTCGGCCGCAAACCACCAGTCGAGCGCGACGGTGCCATCGGTGGACATTCGGTTCACGTCAACCAGCACGCGGTCTCCTCGGTTCAATCCGTCTCTGTTCGGATCGTCGTTTAGTCCGCCGTTCACGCCCTCGCGCACATAAAGGATGGGCTGGTTCTGGCTGCCCTCGCGGCGGGTATGGAAGTAATATTTGCCACCCATCTGCGGAGTTCCGACGGTGCCAATCTCCAGCAATTGCGAGAGACGCGCATTGATCTTGTCGCGTCCAGGAAGGGGGTCAAGGAGGGCGCGGGTGTAGTTGAATTCCTGCTCGACGTAGAGTTTGGTGTCGGGATCGTTCGGGTCTTCGAGGTAGCGGTAGCGATCGACGATTTTGTGCCCTTGGACGGTGTCCTCGACCGGAGCGACTTTGGCTTTCGGAGGACCGGCCAAACCGGAAGGAACGGTGGAATCCTCGGCTGGGGAATCCTCCGCATAGACGAGGGCAAGCACCCCGATGAGAAGAATCAGGAAAAAAGTCAGCAAACGCGGACCTCCCAGCATAAACACCTCACGCCGGTTGTGGACGAAGCGCCGAGGATTAGGTTAGCAGAACCGTGGCCCGATGGACGCGCCCTCTCGGCAGCATCGACGGCCTTCGGTGATCTGGGTAGTCGGAACCGGCATCCGTAGTCTTGAGAGTGAAGACTGCTCTGATTCGGTGGAGACGATGGTCGTTCGACTCTAGAAGGAGGCCCGATGGGCGCGTTTGAATGGACGGAAATGTACGCTGTAAAGGTCGCAGGATTTGACCGCCAGCACCGGACCTTATTCCGCACGGTGAACGAGCTGAATGAAGCACTGCATGCGGGCCACGGCAAGGACGTTGTCGGCAAGGTTTTGCAGCGGCTGATTGCGTACACGGCGAGCCATTTCGCCGAGGAAGAAGCTGCGATGGAGAAAAGCGGGTACCCGGACCTCGCGGCGCACAAGGCTGATCACAAAGCGCTGGTCGAGCAGGTGCTCAAATTTCAGAAGGACTTTGAGGCCGGCAAACCAGGCGTGACCATATCGCTGATGCCGTTTCTGCAAAAGTGGCTGTGCAATCACATCATGCAGACGGACAAGAAGTACGGACCATTTCTGAACGGAAAGGGAATCCATTAACACGCTGCCGGACGAAACGGGCGGAGTGTGGAAAGCCGGGAAAAAAGAGACGGAATGCGGCCGGGCCGGTGAGGTTTAGGCCGGCGGCCGAAAAGCAGTTGGTTGTGGAAGGCAAGCAGCGAGGAGACCTTCGGCCAAGGATGTCGTTCGGACTTCAGGGGGAAGCCCCATGGGCGTATTTCAATGGGAGGAAATGTACTCTGTACAAGTCGCAAGTTTTGATCGCCAGCACCGGGGCTTATTCCGCGCGGCGAACGAGCTGAATGAGGCACTGCTTGCGGGTTGCGGCAAGGATGTTGCAGGCAAGATCTTGCAGCGTCTGATCGACTACACGGCTTCCCATTTTGCCGCGGAAGAAGTGGCGATGAATATGACCGGGTACCCGGAGCTAGGGGCGCACCAGGCTGAGCACAAAGCGCTGGTCGAGCAGGTGCTCAAGTTTCAAGAGGATTTCCAGGCCGACAAACCAGGCGTGGCCGTGGCCTTGATGCAGTTTCTGCAGAAGTGGCTGTGCCATCACATCATGGAGACGGACAAGAGATACGGACCGTTTCTGAACGAAAAGGGAATCCACTAACACGCTGCAGGAAGAAACTGGCGGAGTGCGGAGAGCCTGAAAAAAGAAACGGAACGCGGACCGAGCCGGTCAGGTTTAGGCCGGCGGAACAGCAGTTGGTTGCGGGAGGCGAGCGGAGAAAACCCTCGGCGAAGGATGCGCCGCTGTATTGTGTGTGTTCCCAATCGCGGTCGCCTCTGATATGATTTTTCTTGACAACCAGCACGCTGGCAGCGTGCCTCCACTCCTCAGTAGCTCAATGGCAGAGCATCCGGCTGTTAACCGGAGGGTTGTAGGTTCGAGTCCTACCTGAGGAGCCAATTTTTCAATAGCTTAGGGCACTCGATGCCGGGTGCCCTTTATTAATGTCCGCCTTCTGTCCGTCTTTTTCAC
>JBEKFN010000347.1:0-4728 GCA_050013295.1 Terriglobales bacterium | reverse complement strand
TCCGCCGGTCTTTGACGACGTGAGCTTGCGCATCTTTGATCTTTCCAATTCGAACGAGCCTGTTTTGGTGCTCTCCGCGAAAACTCACCCGGCTGTTGTCCCTGCCAGCGTCCCTGCCAGCGCAACCGGAAGCGTCGAAGAACCGCAGGAGATCACGCTGATTGCCCGCACCAATCTCGAAGGCGAGCTACGGAAACTATTTTTCTCGCAGACGGATTCGCGGCATCTCGACGTCACTCCGCGGATGGAACTGATCGACGCGGTCGATGCCGACGGCGATGGCCGCGGCGAATTGCTGTTCCGGCGCACCTTCGACGATGGCAGCGCCTACGCCATCTACCGCGTCACCGCCGACCGGCTTTGGCCGCTGTTTGAGGGAAGCCGGTGAGTCATTGAGTCATTGAATCACTGAGGTATTAAGTAATGATTCAATGACTCAATGCCTCAATGCTTTACAATGTCTTCCTCTCAGGGGTGAGATCTATGCGCGCTCCTTCTCGCATTGCGATACTCGCTTGCCTCTCGGCGGGCTTCTGCTTTGCTCAGGAGCAGGACTTCAGCAAAGTGCAAATCAAAGTTTCTAAAGTCGCTGGCAATGTTTACATGCTGGTGGGGGCTGGGGGGAACATTGGCGCCTCCGTCGGCGATGACGGCATCGTGATCGTTGACGATCAGTACGCTCCGCTGGCGGAAAAAATTCAGGCGGCGCTCAAGGGCGTTACCGACAAGCCGGTGCGCTTCATCATCAACACGCATTACCATGGCGACCATACTGGCGGGAACGAATTCTTCCAGAAGCAGGCGCCGATTATCGCTCACGATAATGTTCGCAAGCGGCTGGAAGAGGGCGGCCAGGCGGGCAACGGCGGGTCGCTGCATTTCGAAGCCAAGCCGCAGCCGAAGGGCGCGCTGCCGATTATCACGTTCGATCACGACATCACCGTGCACTTGAACGGGGAAGACATCCGCGCGCTGCACTTCCCGGCCGGACACACCGACGGCGACTCGGTCATCTATTTTCCGAAATCGAACGTGGTGCACATGGGCGACGATTTCGTGACCTACGGCTTTCCCTTCATCGACGTGGACAGCGGCGGCAGCATCGACGGCATGATCAGCGGCGTCGAGGGAGCCGTCGCCCAGCTTCCTCCGGACGTGAAGGTCATCCCCGGCCACGGCGGGGTTTCGAATCTCGATGACGTGCGGGCCTATGTGAAGATGCTGAAAGAAACGCGGGCCGCGGTGCAGGATGCGCTCGACAAGAAAATGACACTGGAGCAGATGAAGGAGAAGAAGATTCTCGATCCCTGGAAAAAGTATGCTGGAGAATTCGTCACCCAGGATGTGTTTCTCGAGACGCTGTATAACTCCCTGACCGGACAGAAAAACGGCAAGTTCGTCAAGCATAACTAGCGGCCCAGGCCCAGCCCCTAAAGGGGCATCGGCTTGCGAAAAATTGCGGTATCGCTAAAGCTATACCCTGATACGAATCTCGGAGGTTGGCGCATGAGCGGAGTTCGAATGAAAAGTTGTCGAATGAAAAGTGGTCGCATGAAAAGTTGTCGCATGAAGAGTGGGCGCATGAAGAGTCTTCTCCTGGCGCTGATTTTGTCTCTCGCTTTTTCCGTGTCTGCTCTCGCCGCCGTTGGCAAGGCCGTTTCCTACAAGTCTGGTGACGAGACCGTCAGTGGAATTCTGTACACTCCTGCCGGCAAAGGGCCGTTTCCAGCGCTGATCGTGGTTCACGAGTGGTGGGGATTGAACGACTGGGTGAAGCAGCAGGCCGAGAAGCTTGCCGGCCAGGGATACGTCGCGCTGGCGGTCGATCTGTATCGCGGCAAGGTCGCCGACAACCCGGACCTGGCCCACGAACTGATGCGCGGCTTGCCGGAAGACCGGGCTACCCGCGACTTGCGAGCCGCCTACGACTTTTTGGCGGCGCAAGCGAGCGTGGAAAAAGATCGGATTGGATCGATCGGCTGGTGCATGGGCGGGGGCTACGCACTCGATGCGGCGCTCGCCGAGCCTCATTTGGCGGCAACGGTCATCAACTATGGGCATCTTGCTACCGAGCCCTCGGAACTGAAGAAGATCAACGCTCCGATTCTGGGACTTTTTGGCGGGCAGGATCGCGGCATTACGCCGGACGATGTGAAGAAGTTTCAGCAATCCATGGAACAGCTGGGCAAGAAGATCGAGGTGAAAATCTATCCGGATGCGGGACACGCTTTTGAAAATCCCAACAACAAGCAGGGATACCGGCCTGAGGACGCGGCCGACGCTTGGCGGCGCACGGTCGATTTTCTGGCCGCGACGTTGAAAAAATGAAGCGGCGACCCGGGGTTTTTGGTGGGCGAGATCAAGTCATGAGACCCAGGCATGAGACCAAGGCATTTGCACAAATATTTGTGCGATTGTGGAGACCTTGCAGGGTCCGCATTTTAGCGGCCTGCAATGGCTCCGGCGTTCGACCTCGTCTTTTTCGAGGAACTTACGGCATCGCTGAAGCGATGCCCTGAAACGAAACCGATTTTTTCCCGCCTCCTGTGAGGCAGCGAACTAACCCAATATCTTCGTGAAACAAGTTGCAGCGAGGATGCAAGGAATTTCCACTTGCCAGACGGTACCGCTCTGGTTACTATGCACGCATCTTTTTTTTTGGATTTGAATTAGCCGCGTACCTATGAATATCGGCGAGACCATCCGCAATTTCCGGCTGCAGCGCAGCATGTCACAGGGCGACATCGAAAAGCGCACCGGCCTGTTGCGCTGCTACCTTTCGCGGGTTGAGAACGGCCACACCATCCCTTCGCTGGATACGCTGGCCAAGATTGCCGGGGCGATGGATTTGGCGCTGTCGCAGTTCTTTGCCGAAGGCCACAGTAACGGCCACAGCCAAAAGGGGTTGCCGCAGCTCTCCGAAGATGAACTCCGCTTCCTGAGCCAGATGCGCCGGTATTCGGCGAATCTGAACGACAGTGACCGGAAACTGGTGCTGGCGATGGTGAAGAAGATGGCGTCGAGCACGAAGTGAATCTTAGCCATCAGCCTTCAGTCAACCCAGCCGGTTTTGGGTCACACCGCCGGTCCGCCAGTCCGCCGGGTTTTTGTTTATATCACCCCAGAGGGCGCTTTCGGGCGACCGGGTGTCGCTGACGGCTGAGACCTGATGGCTGACGGCCGGTCTTACGGTACTTTCGTACCATCACCTGCGTGTGCAGCTGGAACCTCGCTATCCTCCTGCTGCAACGCTAAGCTGTTAGCTGGGGAATCCTTGTGACCACTGAAGAAGAACTGGAACTGCTCGATACTCAACTTCGCCGGCTGAAAATCGAGTATGAGATTTTCTTCAATAATCCCGCGAAACGGCCTCCGACCGACATCGAATGGAAGGTTCTCTCGTTAATTCGCAAGTTCAGCGATGGCACGCGGATGAGTTTTTCGCAGCGCTTTAAGTACAACGAGATGGCGCAGCGCTACGCGATACAAAGCGACCTGTGGCGCAAGAAAATGCGGATTCGGGAAGAGGGGTATCGCCGGCCCTACGAAGCGATGCTCTCGGTGCAAGGCGTGCGCGCCGGCCAAGAGCGGGAAGCGAAGCACCATCCGGTGTATGGCCTCAGCCGCAGCGCCGAAAGCGGAGTCGCCGAGACGCCGGGGAGCGATCGGCCTTTCTCGGTACAGTGCTCGGGTGCGCTGGCGGAGCGAGAGCAAGTCGAATCGCTGTATCTGGCGCTTAGCGAAGCCAAGCGAAAGTTGGGAGAAGAAGTTTCCGGCAACCTCGAATCTTTCGCGACGTTCGTCAGGAAAAAGACCAGCGAGATTCGCAAGGAGCACAACTGCGCGGCGGTGGTGTACTCGGTCGAAGTGCAGGATGGACAGGTTAAGCTTAAGGCTAAGGCGAAAGGCTAGAGGCAGTTCTCAGTTCTCAGTTGCTGTGGCCGCCGGCAACTGCGTTCAGCCCCTGGCGTGGATTACCTTCAGCCCCAGTCGCTTCTCGAACGGGTCGAAATCGCGGTCGCGATGCAGAAGTTCGTGACCGGACATCAAGCAGAACGTAGCAATCCAACAATCGATTGTTTTGCGGACGGTATACCCCTCCGCACGCAGCACGCGGTAGTTCCGGGCGGCTTCGGTTGCCAGTTCGACGCCTCCAGTTGGGAACACGTGGAACCGCAAAAGCTCGTCGTGAACTTGGAGGAACATGCCTGGATCGCGTACCCCCTGCAATACTTCGCACAAGATCAGGTCGGTCAACCCCAGGCGACGCTGTTTCATCTCCCGGTCGAGCCATGCCGTTTCTTGGTTGGAGGCGCCTCTTAGGTAGTCGACCCACACGGTCGTATCGACGATGACCATACGAGGTTACTCGGGTGCGGCTACCCGGCAGTCCGTCCACGGCGGGACGCGTTGAGGTTGCCTTCCCACTGCACCTTGCCTTTGAGCCGCCGGATCGATTGTTGAGCGTAGGTTTCGACCAGCAAGCGCAGACCGGCTTCCACCGCCGCCTTCTTGGTGCGGACGCCGCTGTGCCGTATAGCTTGGCGCATCAAGCCATCGTCGATATCGATGTTTGTCCGCATTCTTCTCAATCTCCAATGTGTAATAATCTCATAATTATGTGTATAGGGCAAGCGCGAACCCAGCGCCGCCGACAGTTCCTCAGTTCGGCTGGGCGGACGAGGGCGTCCGCCCCTACGCGAGCGTCTAACTGCTAGAATTTCTCTT
>JBEKFN010000346.1:0-4734 GCA_050013295.1 Terriglobales bacterium | reverse complement strand
GTCCGTGAACATGTACTCTTCCCGACCAAAGGGTGTGAGCTTGCGCAGCGGGTCACCCCCTGGAGGCTCGACCTGGATAACCTCGGCACCGAGTTCGGCCAGCTGCGAGGAGCACCAGTGGCCAATCATCATGCGGGTCGTGCAATCCAGCACACGAATGCGGGAAAGCGCTTCCGGTTTTTCGAAGTTGTGCTCCTGGCGCAGGATCGACTCCAAGAAGAGCGGATACGCCTTGGCTTGGTCGCTCAGGCCGGCGTACACCTCTTCGGGTTTCGCTGTTGGAACCGCGGGCCAAGGTGCGACCTTGGCTTGATCTGATGCCATGTGTGGCCTCCTAATGCTGGTGGTAGCCAGGTACTTCCACGCCTCATAGTACCCAGCGATTCTTAATCGGAAAATTAAGCGAGGTTCCTACCGCGTGTTTCGAAAATAGGCTTTGAAGGGGCTCGGCTTCAGATGCCGTTCCCAGGTAGATCCATTTAGCCGCTGCGGGGAACCCCTTCCTCATCATCCAAAAGCTGGTGTATGAAACCTGCTCCAAAAAAAGCAGCCCGAATTTTGCTTGGGCCATCTGCAACAAGTCTGTGACCGCAATCACTGTTATCCGTGATTGCAATCACCTCCGCGGCTATTGCAACGTTCTGACGAATTGAAATGTGCGCCAGCCGCAAAGCGGTGGAAGATATCGACGTGAATTTTCCGAATTGCTTCGCGGGAAGTAGTCTACGCTTGCTCTCAGGGAAACGGCAAGCAGCTTTCCTGAGCGGGCCCCGATCCCCTCGACAGACGACGACAGACGAGTTTCTCTAGCCTCAATCGGGCCAGACGGTCAGCGCCACTTGGCTCAGAATGCGCTCCTTTGTCTCCGCCGACAATGGCAATGCGCGGAAGGAATCGAGCGCTTGCTTGAGGTCGCGCACGCCGGGGCCGGGCCAGTCACTACCGAAGAGCGTTTTGTGGGAGATCTCTGCCAGACGTGGAAAGTACTGGAGCAGCTGCGTCGGCGGAATGCTACTGATGTCCAGATAAACATTGGCATGGCGGCGTACCAGGAAGAAGGCGGTGTTCATCCAGAGAGGCCGGCCTCCATGGGCAAGCACAATCTTCAAGTCCGGAAAATCGACCGCTACATCGTCGATGTAGATCGGGTCCCCGTACTTGTTGCGCGCGCCAGGAAAGATTGAGGTGCCGGTGTGAAACATAACCGGAATGCCGTTGCCCTGCGCTGCGCGATACAACAACTCCAGCTCTTTCATACCATTGAGGTAGTCGTTGGGGTAGAAGAGTTGATGCGGCGGATGGATCTTGATAAGCCGCAAGCCCAGCCGGACGATCTCATCGATGTCCGCCATGGCGTTGGTGGAGTACCGCGGATGGAAGCTGCCGCATGAGAGGAGCCGCTGCGGGTTCACCTTGGCATAGTTTGCGGCCATGGCGTTGAGTCCGGGTGGGAAGCCGGTGACATCGGGCGCGGCCGCATTGATCAGCACTGCACGATCCAGCCCGACCTCGTCCATGTATTTCAAAAAGGCTTTGGGCGAGCGGGTGAACTCCAAGACCCGATCAAAATCGGGCTGATGCTTTTTCATCAGTTCGAGGGCCGGCGGGCTCAGCAGGAGTTCGAACGGTTGGATATGGACGTGGCAGTCGGTGATCAAGGAACTTGCCCGGTCTTGCCTAGTAGGCCTTGTCTAGTAGGTCTCGTCTGGTATCGTGAGCGGTTGCAGCATCCGGTCAAGCGGATCCTGCCCGGTCCAGAATCTCTGGGTTCAGCATCTCTGGTCCAGCACTACAGTTGCGTAAGGCAAGCACAGGGGCATGGGAAAAATGGTTCTCATGCCCCCGAATTTATCGCGGCCATTCGCTCCCGGTCTTAAGTATGTATGCGGAACTGCTTCCTCAAGCCGCCTGGCCCTTTGTGATCTTGTGGCAGGTAGAGGTCTCCACGTCGTAGGCGTGCACCGTGGGCTTGCTATGCACCAGGTGCTGAATCAACTCGCTGACCTTGGCGTAATCCGCTTGCGTGTAACGTTCGGCATCCTCTTTCGTTTTCCAGAAGCTGAGCGCCAGGATGCCGTCTGCGTCCGACACGAGGACGATCTCATCCACAAAGCCTGCCTTCGCCTTCAACGTAGACAGTATCTTGTCATGCAGTGTGCCACAAACCTCTTTGGCTTTTCCGGGCTTCGTCTTGACTTCGACAACGCGAACAAACATAGCAGCATCTCCTTGTCCATTGAGTTATGAAGGCCGCAAACCGTCGGTCAACACCAACGGTTGGGAGCGAACGCTGGCAATTATACTAGCCCTCGCAAGGGACGGTCGACTCCCAATTCCACACCGGCTAGAGCGTGTGCAGATAGGCTAGCAGGTCTTTGATCTGCTGGTCGGTCATGACTTGGTTGAAGCCTTCCATTTTGGCTCGGCCGTATTTGATGATGTCGGTCATGCGCTCGTCGTTGGCGGGCAGTCCGCTTAGGGACAGGTACTGCTGCTTGAAGACGCCCTTCAGACCAGGGCCTTTCTTGCCGCGGGACGAGTACGGCTCATGGCACCGGTCGCAATAGTTGTCGTAGAGTTTCCTGCCTTCGGCCTGTTGCGGGTTGAGGCCGAGTTCAGCGTCGGACTTGCGCCGCTCGACATCGCAGCCGCCGAGCGCGAGAAGCGCGAGGATCGCCACTGAGGCAAGGAGGCACGGAGAAAACCAGTTCACGAAGTTCATGGTGATTGCGGCGTCGGCAGCAAAACCGGGCTCAAAGGTAGGATAATACGGAAGTGATGAGCGTTGTCGTCAAACGCGTTTACGAGGCTGCTTCTCCTTCGGACGGAGTGCGCGTACTGGTGGATCGTTTATGGCCGCGCGGGCTGACGAAAGAAGACGCGGCGATCAAATTCTGGCTGCGCGACCTGGCGCCTTCGAACGAGCTGCGGCAGTGGTTCCATGCGAACCCTGAGGGATGGCAGATGTTTCGCAAGCGCTACCTCAAGGAATTGGCGAATGCCAAAAGTTCCGCGGCAGTGGAGAAACTGCATCGTTTCGCGGAAGGCAAGCGGCCACTCACGCTGTTGTATGCGTCGCGAAACGTTGAGCGCAACAACGCGACCGTGCTCAAGGAATTGCTGGAAGGGATGCCGAAGCCTCCGTCGAGCGTGGGCCGCGGCGCGGTTGGGCGCGGACGGATTCGGAAGGCGAAGAAGCAGTAGCCAGTTGCCAGTGCCCAGTTGCCAGTCAGCCCCCGGAAAAGGCAGCGGTTGTAATCACCGTCGCTTTGGTCCTACTGGCAACTGGCTACTGCTTCTGATACTGGCAACTGGGTACTGGCAACTGGCAGCTGCCCTCCGCACTATAATTCCCCAGTCATGTCCAGTTCCGCCCTCGAGAAAAAAATCGAAGCTCTGCGCGAGAAGATCCGGCACCACGAGTATCGCTATTACGTGCTGGATGATCCAGAGATCTCGGACGCGGACTTCGACACGCTGATGAACGAGCTCAAGCGGCTCGAGGCGGAGCATCCGGCGCTGGTGACGCCAGACTCGCCGACGCAGCGCGTGGGCGGCAAGCCGCGCGAGGGATTCGTTAAGGCTAAGCATTCCTCTCCGATGCTCTCCCTCGACAACGCTTATTCCGAAGAAGAACTGCGCGACTGGGAGCGGCGGGTGCATGAGCTGAGCGGGCGGACTGACCTCGAATACATGTGCGAGTTGAAGCTGGATGGCATGTCGCTGGCGCTCGTCTACCGCGGCAGCCGTTTGGAGCGCGGCATCACGCGCGGAGACGGCAGCGTCGGAGAAGACGTGACCCTGAATGTGCGGACGGTGCGCTCGATCCCGCTGTCAATTCCGAAAGACAAGTTGAAGAAGGCCGGAATACCGGATGATTTTGCCGCTAACTTTGAAGTCCGCGGCGAAATGCTGATGCCACTCGCCGCCTTCCGCAAGATGAATGAAGAGCGCGAGCGGCAGGGACTATTGACGTTTGCCAATCCGCGCAACGCCACGGCGGGAACGGTACGGCAACTCGAACCTTCCGTTACCGAGCAGCGGCGGATGGACTTCTTCGCCTACTTTCTGTTGCAGGAGGGACAATCTTTTTTCGACCGCCAATCCGAAGCAATGGACGCCCTGGGGCTGGCGGGCTTCAAGGTAAATCCCAATCGCAAGCTGGCGAAAAATCTCGACGAAGTCTGGAGATTTATTCAGAGCTGGGAGGCCAAGCGCGACTCGCTGCCTTACGAAATTGACGGCATCGTCATCAAGGTGGACCGGACGGCGTGGCAACGGGAACTGGGCTTCACCGGCAAGGCTCCGCGGTGGGCGATTGCTTATAAATACGCCGCGCGTGGCGGCGTGACACAAATCGAGAACATTGTTCCCCAGGTTGGCCGTACCGGCAAGCTAACGCCGGTGGCATGGCTCACGCCCATTCCGATTGGAGGAACGACGGTCTCGCGCGCCACGCTGCACAACATGGATGTGATCGAGCAGCTCCGGGTAAAGATCGGCGATTGGGTCGAGGTGGAACGCGGCGGCGACGTGATTCCGAAAGTGGTGAAGGTAGTCGAGGACAAAGACCACCCACGCGGCAATACACAGTTCGAAATGCCCCAGCACTGTCCTGTGTGCGGAGGCAATGTGGTGCGCACGCCGGGCGAGGCGGACCATCGCTGCGTGAATGCGAATTGTCCGGCGAAGCTGCAGGGGACGATTCTGCACTTTGCCTCGCGCCACGTAATG
>JBEKFN010000345.1:0-4744 GCA_050013295.1 Terriglobales bacterium | reverse complement strand
GCATCAAGTCCGGCGCTCGGCATTCAGTCCGTGCATAATTCAGGTCCCAGCGAACAGAGCGGGCGGGAGTTCATTTATCCGCACAAGCGAGTTGGTTGAACGGCCGTAACCGGGCTGTGCTGGCGCGAATAATGCGGTAGTGGGTCTATTGACCTACTACCGCCGTTTTATATGGCGTTGAAGTTAACCTCTATCGCCTGGGGTGCACGAGTTCTTCCCGCTGAATTTGCTGGTGATTTTCCTCCAGCAGTCCCTGTACTTCGGCATCGCTGACCTGCCGAAAATCCATAAACCACTCTCCAACCGCCATAAATGATTCAGGAGTGGCAAGGCACACGAGGTCGTCAGCTTCCTTCCTTAGCAGGTTACAAGCCTCTCTGGAGCCGACAGGCACCGCAATGATGATCTTTGCCGGCTTGAGGGCGCGCACGTAACGCGCTGCAACCAGCATGGTCGAGCCGGTGGCTAATGTGAGTTTTCGGCAAGGCTGCGTACGGGCGGTCGCTTTTCTACGGGAATAGGTTCACCCCAGAATTCGGCGAACCGAGGTGCGCCCGATTTGCAGTCGGCGGGCGATCTCGGATTTGCTGACGCCCGCACGGTATAGCTTCCCTACCTGACCGGTTTGAAGCGCCGCTGTTTGCGGCCTCCCCAGGCGTTTGCCGTTCTGGCGGGCATGCGCCAGTCCGGCGCGCACCCGCTCCCGCAGGATCTCGCGTTCGAACTCGGCGAAGACGGCCAGCAACGCGGCCATGGCTCGCCCGGCTGGTGTGGTCAGGTCGAGCGCTTCGGTCAGCGATACGAAACCGACGCCGAAATGTTCCAGTTCCTGGAGTGTCGCGAGCAGGTCCGCCACCGATCGCCCCCAACGATCCAATCGCCACACCAACACGACATCGATTTCGCGGCGGCGCGCCGCGTCCAGTAACTTCTCCCGCAGTTGCCGTTGCAGAGCGCCAGACCCCACCTCCTTCACTTGCATGGCTATGGTCCAGCCCCGTTTGGCGGCGTACTCGCGCAGGGCGCGGATCTGCAACGGGATGGTGTGTTGGTCGAATGTGGAAACGCGGGCGTAGAGACCTACGCGGAACATTTTCGGTTGCTTCCGTGCGTGGCCAAAAACCTTACGGGATTTTGCCTTCTTAGAGACCTGTTTGGCGGCCATTTCGGAGTGTCGCTCCTGCCTGGCCGAATACTATCCTTTTTGGCCATGCAGGATTCATCATACTCCAGCCCGCGCCAGCGTCTCACCGTAATTCCACGGCATCCACGCCGGCGGGTTGGCAACCAGTTCCGCGGGATGCTTTTGTAGCTCGGTGAGGTAGTCGAAAGGATTGGCGCCCGATAACTCACAAGTGTGAATCACGCTCATGAACAGGTCGCCCACTTGTGCGCCGTTCAGCGTGCGATAGTACAGCGCATTCTTGCGATGCAGCACCGCGCGCTTTAGGGCACGTTCGCACAGGTTGTTATCGAGGGGTGCGCCCGCTTCTCGCAAGAATGCTGTCAGTCCTTTCCAATGCCGGAGCAAATAAGTAATGGCTTTGCCCAGACCCGAGTTCGGTTCCACTTGCTTCAGTGCAAACTGCGCTTCCAGCCACTCGTGGAGCTGCTTCATCACCGGACCGCTGTGCTGGCCATGAAACTCCAGCCGCTGTGAGGGCGTCAGGCCATGCTGTCGCACTTCGGCATCGTATCCGTAAACCTGGCCCAGCATCTCCAGAACGTAACGACACTCCTCGGGGAAATTCGCGGCGACTTCCACAAACTGCCGTCTTCCATGCGCGAGACAGTTGGCCAGCAGGATCTCGGCGCCGTCACTCAGTTTCGGCGTGTTGCGCGATAGTGCATCGCACATCTGAATGGGCCGGCCCAACTGCCTGGCGCGGTGCTGCAAAACATCGCGCAGATTTTCGCCCGCGTGCTGGCGCCCGGTGAAGTACAAGGCGATCTTTTGCCCATGCTTGGTGGACACGATGCCGGAGGTAAACACACCGGTGCGGTCGTCCGATGGCTCGCGCGCCAGACGCAGCACGCGCATGCTGGTGTCGTCGTTGTGCAGCACTTCGCCCTGCGCCGCTTGCCGGATGAGTTCGTCACGCGCCGCTTGGATGACCTCCGCGGCTTCATCCACGATCTCCCATTGCGTGGAAGCCGGTAACGGAATCCCCAATAAATGTTCCAGTTTTGCCAAACGATAAAAGGGCATTCCGCTGCCGTACTTCAGCAGCGCGATCATGGCCGCCGTGGTCTCGTCGTATTTTTCGGGTCCGACGCCTTCCGGCTCTTGCGCGCTGAACACTTCGCCGCACAGGTTGCAGCGCAACCGGTCGAGTTCGTACACGATTGCGGACAGCGGCGCCTGTCCCACGATCCGCACCAGAGTCCGAGGTTCTTTCTGCGGATAGACTTTGCCTTTTTCGCAGCCCGGACACGTGTCGCCTGAGTGCAGCGTGGGATGCGGAACGGCAACATTTTTCGCGCCGGTGTAGGACGAAGCTCCGTTGCGCCCGTGCCCCGGCGTTTTATCAGACGGGGGCTCCGAATCATTTTCGGGCGCGGGCGTTTCCGGCTGTTCCAAAACATTCTTGGTCTTTTCCGTGGTGCGTGGTGCGGACAGCATTCCCGCCAGCGCATGCAGTACACGCTTCAGCTTCTCGCCTTCCGATTCGCTCAGCGGCGCGTGCGTACCGCGATCGATGATCTGGTCCAGTTCTTCCAGATTCACATCCAAGCGGGGACGTTTCATGCGCCGAGCAACTCCCGGAACCTGCGATGCAATGGCAAGCCCAGCATCTGTTTCACTGGCCTTGTGGGCTGCATCGTCGGCGCGTTGTGGCCGCGGCCAGAAGTCAGCCCCAGCACTTGCCAGTTGGCCGCGCGATAACACGTGCCGTGGAAACGCGCCGGATCGATGAAAGTTTCCAGCCAATAAATCGGATGGGCATACAGTCGCTGCCAATCGCGCGGAACCAGCTTCGCCATCTGGCCCAGAATGTGCGAAGCCAGGTGATTCACCCGCACCCACGGCAGAATCAGAAAGCGCGTGTTGTAGGCCAGCAAATGCACGTTGCGCCGCCGCGCTTCCGCGCTCCAGCCGATGAACCGATCGCGACAACCGAGATGCCGCGGGGCGCTCGACCAAGCTAAACACGCGATGGCTTGCCCGTTGCTTTTCACCAGGTATTTCAGATGCTCGCCTACCGGCTGCTCATAGCCGAGATAGTGATACTGCTCCAGCAGGCTGTTGAATAGCGGCTCTTCCGCGGTGCGCCGCACGGGCACAAACTCCAACGGAGTTAGGACCTGCAGTGGCCCGCGGACCGGACGGTTGTCCGGGATCACTGCTTCAGGCCGCGCGCGTTCCGCCAAACGATTCCGCACTCTGCGCCGCACTGGTGGCAACTGGATCTCGCCGGCGCGATCGAGCCTCAACAAGAGTCCCCGGCACACCATGTCGCGCAGTGCGCCGTTGGCCTGTTTCCACTGCCAGGCTTCGCAGAGCTGCCGCGACAGCTTCCACCGGCTTAGCTCGGGACGATCTCGGATGAACTGCCGGATGAATACAATCTCTTCGCCGCCGATACGCTGGCCCCGGTAGATCGTCATGGCAGCAGTGTGACAGAAAGTGTCTCCGAACGCAAGCAAAAAAGAACCAAAAATGATGGCGTTATTCCGACTGGATCTGCCGCCACTCGGGGGCGGCATCGACGTCGGGATTGCCAGCTGCGAACAGCATCTGCGCTTGATGCACGCGCAGCGCTCGGGTAGGTTCCTCGGCTCCTTGCTCTGCAACCTGCGGCCACCAGCGAAAGCGTCCTTTGGACAGCCGCTTGGTCGCCAGCCAAAATCCCTGCCCGTCATACACCAACACTCTGATCGAAGTCGCCCGGCGGCTGCGGAACACAAACAGGCAACCCGAGAACGGATCGGCATTCAGTTTGGCGCGGCACAACTCGGCCAGCGAGTCAATGCCCTTGCGGAAGTCCACGGCTTCCACCGCCACCAGAATCCGCATCTGGGGAGTGATCTGCAGCATGCCTAGGTGGTCGCAAACGCGCGAATCAACTTCGCCAGCTCGCTGGTTGGAATGCCCTTCAACTCCAGCCGCAGCTTCGCACCTTGCGGCGATTCTACTTCCACCAGGCAACTGGTAGCTCCCCCAGAGCTGGACGTGAGCAACTCCACGAATGCTGGCAGATCATTCGCTCTCGGCTTGGGCTGGGACTTTCGCCGAGCCGGTTGCGGGGCTGGATGGAGACGCCCGGCCCACTTCCGCAAACTCTGCTTATCCACATCCAGTGCCCGCGACGTAGCATCGATCCCATCGCGCCGGGCCAACTCTGCCGCCGCAGCCCACAGCTCTTCCGGCAGGCGCGATCGTACCGCGTGCGTACTTCTCCATTCCGCAAAGCGTCGCCGCACCTGCTCTACGTCGTCCCGATAAAGCCCCGCCTCCTGTGCCATGCCGTCGGGCCTCCCGCCCTTGGCACACCCTATCAGCTGGCTCAATCGTAGTCACGCACGCTTACCGGAAACTCACGGCTCATGTACCTCTGCCGCCTCGGTTTCAACCTCGTGCTCGACGTGGATATTTTCGTTGCGGTCCTCTGCCGGTTCGATTCGCCTGGTTGTGTCATCGGGCTTCATGGGCTGAACCTCCTTTAAAACTGCTGATTCCGAAACCGGTCGGTGCTAGCGCCGGAAGATCAACTGCGCCCGAATCGGCGACTTGCAAGAAGAG
>JBEKFN010000344.1:0-4761 GCA_050013295.1 Terriglobales bacterium | reverse complement strand
TCCGCCAGCGGAGAGGCGCGCTACCCCTGGGAAATCGCGCGCGAAGCCTACAGCGACATCATTGACGCTCTGCATGAAGTGGTGACTCTTCCACCAGTAGCGCTGGCCGAAGGAGAGACTTGGCGCGGTGGCGCCACGCTGGGGTTCGATTTGCGCTGGGTGGATGACGAGTCCATACATGGCCAGTCCTGCCATCACATTGAGGCGACGACGGCCAAAGGATCGCAAAAGCTAAGCTACTGGTGGTCGCCGCAATCGGGCGTGGTGGAGCAAGTTGTTTTCGATGGTACCTACTTCAACTTCGACACCACCGTGCATGAGACGGCGCGGATGGAACTCGAATCCCGCACGCGGGGCGAACCCCTCGAGCACTGGCTGGGATCGCCGGACACGCGCGAGGGGGCGCTGCAATCGATCCTGCTTACTCCCGAAGTGCCCGTCTCCGCCGAGCAACTCGCGTCGCTTCTTTCGTCCCTTGTTTCAACGAACGATGCGCCCGCGCAGGCCCTGGCTTTGGCGATCGCTTCGCGGCGCGGGATCGTGATGACGCCCGACGTTCTCCGAAATCTGCGGCAAACTTCCAGTGCGCTGATCCAGACCGAGGTTCGACTGCTGTCCGAATCCCAACCCAGTCCTGCGGGCGCGCCCACGATGGTTGACGAATGTCACCGCCGTCTTCCTCTGAAACCGGCACCCTCAGAATTCGGCACAACCTCTCAGGCCGCACCGGCAACCAAAGACACTCCCGAGGCTCCCTACCTGCTCCGCGTTCCTCTCTCTTACCGCGAGGACCGGCCCGCACCTCTCCTGATCTATCTGAGCGGTGGCGCTGGATTCGCCCTTGATGCGATGAACTCAGCCGAGGACATCGTCCGGCAAACGGAGTACCTGGTGCTTTATCCCCAGGCCCCCGCCCACTGGTGGACACCGGAAGCGGTCCGCAGTTTCGATGCTGTCTTGAACGACGTCTTGCACCGCTACAATGTCGATCCCGATCGAATCCATCTGACCGGCTTCAGCAATGGGGGAACCGGCGCACTCTATTTTGCCACGCTATGGCCTCAACGCTTCGCCGCAGTCGTTTCCCTGATGGGTGCGGGGCAATGCAACGAGCAAGTCAAAGCTGGACTGGCCAACCTCAGAAACCTTCCGCTGCTTTTCGTTCACGGAGAAAACGACCCGATCATCACGCCGGATTGCTCGACCACTACCCAGGCGGCGCTGAACGACTTGCATCCGGCGATCGAGCCGGAATTGAGAATTCTGCCCAAACGCGGACACGACATCACACTCGAATCCGATGACGGACTGACTCTCGCCTTTTTCCAGAACAAACTCCGCAATCCATTCCCGCGAACGGTTGCTTTGACTGAGTCCGATACACTCGCAGCCCGCGGTTACTGGGTTGAGATTCTGGACGGCAAGCCCGGCAAGTCCAGTGTGGAAGCGCGCGTCAAGGCCGACAACACGGTTGAAATCCACAGCCGCGACGTCAAGAGCCTTCGCCTGCATTTGCGGCCGGAGTTGCTATCCAAGCCGGGCGATGTCCGTATCGTGTGGAACGGCAAGAAACTGTTTAGCGAGCCTCTGCGCGATCCATGCTCACTAACCCCGGTTCCACCTTCGGGCGATACGAGACTCGATCTCTCCGACACCCGCGATTTCACGCTCCCTTAGCTTCTTTCGGGAAACGGTGTGTACCATCGGCCCTTGAATCTTCCCCGGGCCGGCGGTAGAGTAATTTTGCTCTCGCCGTTCTCCCGCCCTTCTTCTTCCTCGCCAACAATTTGCGCGAAATAGCTGCAGTGTGTGTGCAACTAAAGGCGGTGTGTGGATAGGGCCCACTATATGTGGTGTTTTATTACTTGACCCGTCCCGTATTCGCCGTTAGAGTTGGTCAAAAGCAGGGATGGCGCTCCCGGTTCATAGGGGACGGCATCCTATGATGCGACGGCGAGGAACCTGGGTAGTTAACAGCCGGGTCCCCGCGATTTGCAGCGCACACCAGCCCGCGCAAACCGAGTGTGCGGACCACCACGTCCGCCTACGAAGGAGTCAATTTGCTCAAACTCAAGAAGCTGCAAATCCTGGGATTCAAGTCGTTCTGCGATCGCACCGAGCTGAAGTTCCATGGCGAAGGCATCGCCGCCATCATCGGGCCGAACGGCTGCGGCAAGTCGAACATCGCCGACGCGATCTCCTGGGTGCTGGGTGAGCAGTCGGCCAAGTCGCTGCGCGGCTCGCGCATGGAAGACGTGATCTTCTCCGGCACGCGCGACCGCAACCCCACCGGAATGGCGGAAGTGTCCCTGACTTTGATCGACCCCGAAATTTATGGTGGGCCGGATACGAACGCGCCCACCGAGATCGAGATCCAAGACGAACTTCCTTCGGTGGGAATGAACCGCGAAGAAAATTGGGATGAAGCCGAGATCCGTGCCCAGGCCGCCGCGGAAACTGAACGCGCGGTCGAGGAAGCACAACCCGGCCAATTAAAGACCGAGGAGGTTGAAGGCGAGGTCGCGGCCGTAGCGCCGGCTGCCGAAGAACCAGCCAACGAATTGTCCTCTAACGAATTGTCGGCTAAAGACAGCGCAGTGGCAGTGACAGTGCTCGGGCCGCAGGTAGTTCTGAAAATCCGCCGGCGCAAATTCAATCAGCAGCAACACCACGCCGGAGTGATTTCGGTGACGCGCCGGTTGTTCCGCAGCGGCGATAGCGAATACCTGCTAAATGGAAAACTGTGCCGTTTGCGCGACATCCAGGAACTGTTCATGGGAACGGGTCTGGGGCCGGAGTCGTACGCGCTCATCGAGCAGGGGCGCATCGGGCAGATTCTGAGCAGCCGTCCGACGGACCGCCGCGCCATCATCGAAGAGGCGGCTGGCATCACGAAATTCAAGACGAGGAAGCGTCTCGCGGAGGCGCGTCTCGAAGACGCCAAGACTAATCTGAACCGCGTGAACGACATTTTCGAAGAGGTCACGCGGCAGATGAACTCGCTCAAGCGCCAGGCCAGCAAAGCCGAGCGCTATGCCAAACTGCGCGACGAGATGCGCGCCAAACTACGGGTTGTGCTCGCCAGCAAGTTCACCCAGATGGACCAGGAAAGCGTGGCCCTCGATATCCAGATCCATCAATTGGGCGAGGAGATTCGCCAGCAGACCGAGAGCGTGCAGCAATCTGAAGCGGAGCAGTCCGAGCGCACGCAGCGCGGATACGCGATCGAAACCGAGACGCGGCAAAATCGCGAGCGCCTGAACCAGATCGCGATCGAAGGCGATCGCGGCAAAGCTCGCATCCGAACCAACGAAGAGCGCTGCGCGGAACTCATCGTGCGCACGGCCTCCGCGGAAGCGGAGCTGGCGCAGGCTCAGACTCGCCTGACGGCACTCGAGGAAGAACGCGATGGTCACCAGCAGTTGCTCGACTCGGCAGCTGCCGATCTCGCGGCGGCGCAGCAAGAGCTCGCGCTCAGCCAGCAGGAAACGGCGTGCGCAGCCACCGACCTCGCGATGCTCGAACAGGAGCAGGAATCGCATCGCGCGGCGATTCTGGAGGCGGTCGGCGGAGCTTCCAATCTCCGCAATCAGCTCACGCAGTCCCAGGAGCGGCTGGCGGGCATAGGCCGTGAGGAGCAGCGTCTGCGGTCCGAGATTGCAACTGCCTCGTCGCAATCGGAAACCTTCGGCGGACAACGCGGTCAGATTGCTTTGGAATTCGAAAGCGTTTCGCAACGAGCCAGCGGCCTGGCTGCGGAGATCGCGAACCTGCGTGAGACCCTGGAGACGAAGCGCTCTGCCGAGAACGACACCAAGAAGCACCTCGACTCCCTCCGTTCCGAATACGCCACGGCGCTGGGCAAGAAGGGCTCGCTCGAAGCCGTCATCGCCGAGCACGGTTATTCGACCGAGTCGGTGCGGCGCCTCTTTCAATCGGGCGCAATGCAGGGAGGAAACACTCCCGCCGGTGTGCTCGCCGATTTCCTCGAAGTCGAACCCCGCTATGAGCGCGTGGTGGAGGACTTCCTGCGCGACGAGCTGAACTTCGTCGTGGTCAAGTCGTGGGACGCCGCCGATGAAGGCCTGCGCCTGCTGCGCTCCGACGTCAACGGGCGCGCGACATTTCTTGTGCATCCGGAGGACTCGCAAGCCAAGTTCTCATTTGTCGCGGATGAAAGCCAGCACTACTCTCCGCTCAACGACACGGTTCTCCCGCTCAAGAACTCGATTCGCGTGCTGAATGGGTTCGGCAAGTCGCTCGAAGTGATCCTGCCAAAGCTGGGCAACGGCTACATCGTGCCCGATCCGGCGGTGGCGCGCGAGCTCGCGCTCTCCAGCCCCGACGCGTTTTTCCTCTCCCAGACCGGCGAATGCTTTCACAATGTGACTGTTACCGGGGGCAAGCAACGCAGTGAGGGACCGCTTTCCATGAAGCGTGAGTTGCGTGATGTGCTGCGTCTGCTCGAAGAATTGGAGCGAGCTCTGCGCGAGAAGGAAATGCTGGCGCTCACCCTGGGGCGCGAGATCAAGGAGCACACCGCCCTGCTCGATCGCCTGGAAGAAGAAAAGCGCGAAGCCGAGAAGCAGGCGATGACCTCCGGACATTTGCTTAAGCAATTGGATAGCGAGATGTCGCGGGTGCGGGAACGGATTCGAATCTGCGAACGCGAAATGCAACGACTCGCGGCCGAACGGCAGGAGCAGGAAAGCCTGATCGAATCGCGGCAAGCGGAGCTGGCCACGATCGAGGAAGCGCGCG
>JBEKFN010000343.1:0-4761 GCA_050013295.1 Terriglobales bacterium | reverse complement strand
TACTAGTCCAGATTCGGACCTACGGCCGGACTTGCGTTCGGAGTTACGTTGCTCGCCGAACAGGTAGCGTCTCTTATAGGACATGATCATCAGGCCAATGCAGATACCCATTGGCGGGAAGATGAGGACGAGCATCGCGCTCTTTAAAAGGCTTGAATCAGGAAAAGGCTTGAATCATGCGAGCGCCAGCGCCGGCGTTTTGAACCCGAACTTCATCGCTGAACCGTCACGACTGAGCCCTCACGACCCCGTGATCTTCATCCGCAGTTCTTCCGGTAGCTTCTCGCGGATCTCCGCCGGCAGCCGGTCATGCACGTGTCGCGCGCCGAGCTTCGCTACATCCACCACCGCCATGGGCGCGGGCGTCGCCACGGCCACGATCAGCCAGATCAGCGCCGACAACGCAAAGCCCGCCAGCGCGCCCACTTCCAGCCAGAACGCGTGGCGCAGTCCAAAATGCCGGATCACGGCAAACGCCAGCAGAAACACGCCGGCCGACGCCGAAGCCAGCACAATTAGAGAAATATCGATGATGCGGTTCAGTTTCTGGCGGCTGCGGCAGTGCTCGCAATCGACGAAATGTAACTCGTAGTCCCCGCGCATCTCCGGAGCCAAGCCGGAAATATCGTACCGCCATCCCGCAAGGATTTTCCCGACGATCGGTTCCACACACTCGCTCATAAGAGGCTAAAACCGGAGAGGCTACAATCGGATGGATTCGAGAACTTCCGCCTGGGTTGCCAGCAGCACACGGTTGTGCCACAGCCCCTGACGGCCCCCGAGCGCCTGTTCTGCCGCGGCGCGCGCGATTTCCGGATGATTATTTTGCTCAGACAAATGGGCCAAAATTACGTACTCGGCCCCTCCATCATAATCGCTGGAGAAAAATTCCGCGAGCGCGTCATTCGACAGATGCCCGACCCGGCTCATCACCCGCTGCTTCACCGACCACGGATACGGCCCCGAACGCAGCATCTCGACATCGTGATTCGATTCCATCACCAACACGCTGCAGCCCCGCAAATGGTCGCGCACGCTCACCGGCATGTAGCCCAGGTCGGTGGCAAAGCCGATCTTGACGCCTTCCGCGCGAAACGTGAAGCCCACCGGATCCTCGGCGTCATGAGGAATGGTAAAGGGCATGACCTCAATGTCGCCCACGCGAAAGCCGCGCCCGGCAGAAAAATGTTCCGATTTCGGCAGCTCGGGGATTGCTCCTTTCTCATCGCGCACCGCCCGGCTCCAGGCTTGATGCGTCGGCGCGGTCAGGAAGACGGGCACGTTCAGCTTGGTGGCCAGCCGCTGCAGTCCGGCAACATGGTCGGAGTGCTCGTGCGTAATCAGGATCGCGGAGATTTCCTCGGTGCGCTCCCCGTTACGATCAGCGACAGCCCGCAGCCGCTTAAAGGTTTCGCGGCCGGAGAGACCGGCATCCACCAAAATGCGCGTTGAACTCGTCGCCACCAGCGAGCAGTTCCCACGACTGCCGCTCGCCAGCACCGAAACCGACACTCCCATAGCCGTAGCTTACCCCCACCGGCGGTGGAAACGGGAACAGTTTTTCAGGGGCTGGTACCTTTGGTGGGACTGGCCAGTTGACGGAGCATCTTGTACGACGGAGGCACAGAAGCCACGAAGGAGCCACCAAAGAGTTCTTTTTCCCCCGTGTTCCCCTGTGCCCTCTGTGGTTAGGATTTTCGCGGTCGCAGCCTACATCGAAGCCAGCGGCATTTACGGCGAAATGAGACTCACTTCCCCGCGAACAGATTGTCTACCACGCCTCGTCCCACCGCTCCCCCGTACGCGCCTGCAATTCCCGGCATGAACGCGAGAAACGATTCGTAGATCTGCGCCCGCGGCGGTTTTTCCGACAGGAAAAAATATGCCAGCCACTCCACCACCGGCACGAACACTCCAACCAAAACGACCCAGCGCCACGGCCTGCGGGGACTCAGAAACCCCAGCAGCATGTTTACCGCCAGCACCACCATCGCCGTCAGCAGCAGGTCACCGACTTTGATGTCCAACCACCCCGCCAGCGCTCCAGACATCGCCGCCAGCAAATAGTAAAAAACGTCGCCGCCCGGTTCTCTTTCCGGAAGAATTCCGCCCCAGCCTGTCGTCATATCTTCATCTTTGATAGTGAGCGGAATCCGCGTTGCGAGAGCGCGAGCTTCGAGCTACGAGCTGCGTGACAACAGCTTGCTCGAAGCTCGCGGCTCGTAGCTCGCAGCTTATCTACGAGTAAGTGTAGAAGCCGCGCCCGCTCTTGCGTCCCAGCCAGCCCGCGTCCACCATCTTGATCAGCAGCGGACAAGGCCGGTACTTCGGATCTCCCAGCCCATCCTGCAGCACCCGCATAACATCCAGACACACGTCGAGCCCAATGAAATCCGCCAAGGTCAGCGGCCCCATCGGATGCGCCATCCCCAGCTTGAACACTTCATCCACCGCCTCCGCCGTCGCCACGCCCTCCATCACCGCGTACATCGCCTCATTCAGCAGCGGCATCAGCACCCGGTTAGAAACAAATCCTGGAGCGTCATTCACCTCCACCGGCGTCTTCTCCAGTTTCACCGCCAGTTCGCGCACCGTCTCAAACGTGGTCTGCGAAGTCGCGAGGCCTCGAATCACCTCGACCAGCTTCATCACCGGCACCGGATTAAAGAAGTGCATTCCAATCACCTTCTCGGCGCGCCCGGTCAGCGCCCCAATCTTCGTGATCGAAATCGAAGACGTATTCGTGGCCAGAATCACCTCGGGCTTCATCATGCGGTCCAGTTCGCGGAAAATCTCCGCCTTGATCTCGAACTTCTCCGTCGCCGCCTCGATCGCCAGATCGCAATCCGCCAGCTTCGCCCGATCCATGACCGCCTTAATGCGCCCCAGCGTGGAGACCTTGTCGGCCGCCGTAATCTTGTTCTTGGCAACTTCGCGATCCAGGTTCTTCGCAATCGTCGCCAGCCCGCGATCCAGAAATCGCTCGTCCACATCGCACAGCACCACGTTGAACCCGCACCGCGCAAATACATGGGCAATCCCGTTGCCCATTGTGCCCGCCCCAATCACACCCACCAACTGCATCGCCATAATTGCCTCGCGCGCCCCGAAAGGAACTGAAGAGTTTAGCAGAAGGCGCACCTTGTTCTTAGCGCTAGCAGAGAAGAAAAGTAGGGCGCTCCAGTTTTCGCGTTTTTCGCAAAATGGGCCGCTGAACGGCTCGCACCATAGTGGACTCTAGTGTTGGCGACGGAGGGAAGCTACTTTTCTTTCGCAACGTTCAGACGCGTTTCCGCGCGCTGCAATGCGTCTTCGGCGCGCGTGTAGTCCACCTCAACATCGTTGCTCTTCAGGCGCTGTTCGGCCCGGTCTTTCGCTTTTTGCGCGCGCTCTACGTCAATTTCATGCGGACGCTCCGCCGCTTCCGCCAGAATCGTCACCTTGTCCGGCAGCACTTCCATAAATCCCCACGCCACCGACAGCGTGTGAGTGGCGCCACTAGCCTTATAAGTAATTTCACCGACGCCAAGCTCGGTAATCAGCGGAGCGTGTCCAGGAAGAATCCCCAGATACCCGGTCACCCCCGGGATCTGCGCTTCCTCCGCCGCGTCCTTCACCAGGAGCCGGGAGGGAGTTACGATTTCGAGTTGAAAAGTATTAGGCATCGGTCGTTAGTCGTCAGTCGCTAGTCGTTAGTCGTCAGCTCAGAACCAGCCGCTAGGCATTTGCCAACGACCAACGACTAACGACCAGCGACTGATCTTACGCTGCCACGGCCTTCATCTTCTCTGCCGTCTCCAGCACTTCGTCAATCGTTCCCTTCATATAAAAAGCCTGCTCGGGAATGTCGTCGTACTTCCCTTCCACGATGCCGCGGAAACCTTTTACCGTGTCGGCGATCTTCACATAACGTCCTGGAGTGCCGGTGAACTGCTCGGCCACAAAGAACGGCTGTGAAAGGAACTTCTGGATCTTTCGCGCGCGGGCGACCGTCACCTTCTGATCTTCGCTAAGTTCGTCGATGCCCAAAATGGCGATGATATCCTGCAGGTCTTTGTAAGTCTGCAGCGTCTGCTTAACCATCTGCGCCACATCGTAATGATCCTGCCCAACAATTCGAGCATCGAGAATTCGCGAAGTAGAAGCCAGCGGATCCACCGCTGGATAAATTCCAATCTCCGTAAGCGCACGCGAAAGCACGGTCGTAGCATCCAGGTGGGCAAACGTAGTAGCCGGCGCCGGATCAGTCAAATCATCCGCCGGCACATAAATCGCCTGCACCGAAGTCACCGACCCCTTCTTAGTAGATGTAATCCGCTCCTGTAACTCTCCCATTTCGGTAGCTAAGTTGGGTTGATACCCGACGGCGCTGGGCATGCGGCCCAGCAGGGCTGATACTTCGGAGCCGGCTTGAGTGAAGCGGAAAATGTTGTCGATGAAGAGGAGAGTGTCGGAGCCTTCCTCGTCGCGAAAATATTCGGCTACGGTCAGAGCCGTTAGCGCAACGCGGAGACGCGCTCCGGGCGGCTCGGTCATCTGGCCGTAGATCAACGCGGCTTTGGACTCGTCAGGCTTGCCGGGTTTGATTACTCCAGACTCGCTCATTTCCAGCCACAGGTCGTTGCCTTCACGGGTGCGCTCGCCCACTCCGGCGAACACGGAAAATCCGCCGTGCTGTTTGGCAACGTTGTTGATCAGTTCCATGATGACGACAGTCTTGCCGACGCCGGCGCCGCCGAATAGGCCGATTTTTCCGCCTTT
>JBEKFN010000342.1:0-4767 GCA_050013295.1 Terriglobales bacterium | reverse complement strand
CCCTGCATGAAAGAGGCGAAGGCTTCACCACCGGTACCGGGGGCGGCGAGATTGTCGTTGATTAGAAAGTTGCCACCGAAGTCCATGTAGCCACGAGGAGCGGCCGGCTCGAGTAACGTGAACTGTTCGAAGCGCAGTTCGCCGCCGAACTTCGCGGCATGACGCCCGTGGGTCCAGCTCAGATTATCGGTAAAAACGTAGCTGTTCTGGTGTTCGACGGCGGGCAGGAATTCCGAGGCGCCAATGTTCGTGGTGCCATCACCGTAGGTGATCGAAGGCAGGCCGCCAATGTTCTCGCCCGCTTCGAACGGAACTCCCGGAAAGGGAATCCCGCCGGGGATTTGTTGCGAGACATTGACGTTGGAATACAGATTGTAGCGATGGGAGTTGAGGTGATTGAAGCCGAAGCGAAATTCGTTGATCAGGTTGTTGCGAAAAGAGTGTATCTCACTGGCAGCCAGGCCCTGGGCTATGTTTTGGCTATAGCCGTCCTGAAAGCTGCCACCGTCGAGCACGTTGTTGAAGGGCGAGGGCAGAAAATTACTGTCGTTGCCGTAGCTATAACGGGCGAACAAATTATCCTTTTCGCTAATGGTGTAATCCCCACGAATGTCGAACTTATTCTCCGTTTCGCTGCGTTTGGGATCGGCCAGGTAGTTGCCAGCGGCCTGCAGAGTGCTGATGTTGACATTAGGCGAGGGAAACAAATTAGCCAGTTCCTGGCCGAGCGGGTCGATAGCGGTGCCCGTGCCGCCAGGGTTGGTGAATTTGTTGGTTGGGGTCCCGGTGTAGTTGGGGCCGGTGGTGCCGATTGGCAAACCGCAAGGTCCGCCATTGTATGGCGAACTAGTTTCCGCCTGGGTCGGATCAAAGATCTCTCCCGGATACGTGGGGTTGCCCCTGCAATCCAGAAACCCTGTTGCGGTAGTCGAATCCAGGACCGTGGGGAGAAACGCGGAGAAATCTCCGCCCACCTCGGCGGGCGTGGGAACGGTGGACAGTTGCGGCAGCGCTTGGCGGATGCGGAGGCCTTCGTAGTCTCCGAAAAAGAACAATTTGTTCTTGATGATGGGCCCGCCCAGCGTAAAGCCGAACTGGTTCTGCTTGTAGGGCTGTTTACCGAAGATGTCGAAGTAATTGCTAGCATCCACTTTCTCGTTGCGCAGAAACTCCCACAGGTCGCCGTGGATCTGGTTGGTGCCAGACTTGATGACGGCGTTCATGATGGCGCCGTTGCCGCGGCCGAATTCCGCGCTGTAGGAATTGGTCTCGACCTTGAACTCAGCGATGGCGTCCACCGCTGGTTGGACCACATAGGCGGCGCCGTTGAGCACGTCGCCCAGATTCGCGTTGTTGTCGATGCCGTCGAGCAAGAAGTTATTTTGCAGAGAGCGGGCGCCGTTGGCGCTGAAGCCGTAAGTGGTTTCGACGCGCGATCCGGGCTCGGCGGCAGCGACGCCGACGCCGAGCAGAGCGAGTTGGGCGTAGTTGCGTCCGTTCAAAGGAAGCGCGTTGATGGTCCGGCTGTCCACCACCTGGCCCAGTTCGGAGGTCCCGGTTTCGAGCTGTGGACGTTGCCCGGTGACCGTGACGACTTCCGTTGCCATGCCAGGCTGAAGCTTCAAATCCACGCTGACGCGATCCTGAATGTTCACTTGCACCGGGCCAGCAACGGCCTTTCTAAATCCCTGCTTCTCGACGGTGACGCTATAACGGCCGATCCTGAGCGGGCTGGCGACATATTGCCCCTCATCATTGGTGGAGAGGATTGAATGAATGCCACGATCGACGTCGGTCACAGTTACTTTGGCGCCCGTGACCACCGCACCGCTCGGGTCGCGGACCAGGCCTACAATGGCTCCGGCATCTTTTTGCGCCCACAGCGGCGTGGCCAACGTCAGGAATATAGAAAAAAACAGGGCCGAGAGAGTTCGCAGGCGAAGACAAGGGGTGGGCATGGCGACACGCTCCTGGACGCTAACCCGAATGTTCGCAAGCGGCTTGGTTGGGCCCGGCGAAAGTTCGGGTGTCGGAACAACGAGCTTTCGGTGTAATATTACGAACCATTACTTTTACTTTCGTTTTATAGCTTTTGTCAACTGCGATTTTTGGGCGGGGCTCAGAACAACAAAGTAAGGAGGTTACTCATGATCGCCCGAAAAAACGGGATTGCACTGCTTTGTATCACGCTCGGTCTCATGCTCCTGCTGACGGTTTGCTCGAAGTTGCCGAAGTCGCCTCTGACGGCCGCGACCGACAAGCCAGAACCCACCCAGCCTTCCGCGATTAATGTGGACGTGAAGTCAGGCGGACCGGTGACGCTGACGACGAGCGCCGCCGAGTTTCAGGTGACGCCGGATGGTTATGTGCAAGCGTTTCTGCTGCCAGATGGACAGAAAAAGGACGGCAAGAAGCTTTCGTTGGACGAACCCAACGTCGGCGCTCCCTCGGACAGCGATTTTGTGCGGGTCGCGGGCAAGGATGTGCACTTCACGCTCGACTTCCAGCAGGCCGAGGTGCATGAAGCGATCGGGAAGATGGGAGTCGGCAAGCGGGTGGAAATTCCGGCGCGTCCGCTGGGACCATCGGGGACGGACTTGCAGCGTGTTCTCACACTCGAAGTCTATGACAAGTTCCCAAACATTTTGCTGAACACGGTGGAATACAAGAACACGGGCGCGAGCGGAGTTGTCATCGAAAAAAGTGTGAATCAACGGCGCCGCTTGAACGCACGCCCGGCCGACGCGAAGGCGCGGCCCTGGGAGATGTGGTCATTTCATGGCGCGAGCTACGACTGGGGAAAAGATGATGTCGTGCAGCTGACGCCGGGTTTTTCCCAGACCAACGTCATGGGAGAAATGGTCAAAGGCGGCTATGGTGGCGGGATTCCGGTGGTAGCTTTCTGGACGCGCCAGGTGGGCGAGGCGGTCGGGCACGTGGAGACGATTCCGATTTCCGCGGCCATCCCGGCCAAAGTCGCAGCCGATGGACGCGTGAATACCGAGGTGGACTACGCCGTGAACATCACGCTGAAGCCGGGCGAGACGTACTCCACTCCGCGCAGTTTCGTCTCGGTCTATGCGGGTGACTTCTATGAGCCGCTGCGGATCTGGTCAAGCGTGCTGCAGAAAGAAGGCTGGGAACTGCCGAAGCCGTCGAGCGAAGCCTACAACGTGAGCTGGTGCGGCTGGGGATATCAGGCCGACGTAACTCCGGCGCAGATGCTGGGCACGATTCCGAAGCTGAAGGAGATGGGCATCAAGTGGGTGACGCTCGACGATCGCTGGTTCGACGTCTATGGCGACTGGAATCCACGCCCGGATACTTTTCCCGGAGACTCCATCAAGAAGATGACGGACGCCTTCCACAAGGAAGGCATGCTGGCGCAGTTGTGGTGGCTGCCGCTTGGGGTCGAGGATGGCGAGGGAAAGTACGAGTCGCACAAGTACGCAGTTTCGAAAGTCGTGCAGGAGCATCCCGAGTGGCTGATCCTGGACAAGAATGGCAAGCATGCGCACATGACTCGCGGGCTGGCGGCACTATGTCCGGCAGTGCCGGAGGTGCGGGCGTATCACAAGCAACTAACCGAAAAATTCATTCGAGAGTGGGGATTTGACGGCAGCAAGCTCGACAACATTTACAGCGTTCCGGCCTGCTACAACCCGGCTCACCATCACAAATCGCCGCAGGATTCGGTGAATGCGATGGGGGATGTCTACAAAGAAATTTTCCAGACGACACGCGCTCTCAAGCCGCAGAGCGTGACGCAGGCCTGTCCGTGCGGCACGCCGCCCTTCCTGGCATGGCTGCCGTTCATCGACCAGGCGGTGACGGCCGATCCGGTGGGGGCAGTGCAAGTGCGGCGCCGGATCAAGATGTATAAGGCATTGCTGGGAGCTGAATCGGCGGTCTACGGCGATCACGTCGAACTTTCCGCCATGACAAAAGTGGGCAACGACTGGAGAGAACACGGCGACGATTTTGCTTCCACAATTGGAGCCGGAGGCGTGGTGGGGACAAAGTTCGTCTGGCCCGATCCCGGCCCGAAATTCAAGGACGTCAATCTGACCGCTGCGAAAGAAGAGCACTGGAAGAAATGGATCGGCTTGTACAACCAGAAGATGCTGTCGAAGGGCGAGTTCAGGGACCTTTACGTCACCGGCTACGACGCGCCCGAGGGATATGCCATCGCGAAAGACGGCAAAATGTATTACGCATTCTTCACCCCGGCCAGCTGGAAAGGCGAAATCGAACTGCGCGGATTGAAGCCGGGGAAGTATCGGGTGAGTGAATACGGCGAGGGAAAAGACCTGGGCACAGTAGAAGCGGCGGCCAATGGCGTGGCGAAACTGGCAGCGGAATTCAAGGATCATCTGCTGCTCGAGGTCAGTTCGCAGCCGTGAGCACTTGCGTCACGGATATGCGATCAATCTTGTGAGCGTATAACTTGTGTTGAAAGTTCGAATCCATCTCGCTCCGCCACGCAGTCTGGGTTGCAGAGAGCTCCACATCCGCATTTACGGCGTAGTAATCTTCTGAGGTGCTCTATTTGCGTCCCTAAGAGCCACCAGTGACCGGACCCCCGAATCCCGTTATCTCTACAGGATAATTGGGATTATTTTGAGATCGAGAAATGAGTTCTACCGCCAACCCGCCTGCTGGCGCGCTGCGCCTGAGGCGCTCGCTCACGCTCTGGGACCTGATTCTGTACGGCGTCATCGTGATTCAGCCAGTCGCCCCCATGTCGGTGTTCGGGGTGCTCAGCGA
>JBEKFN010000341.1:0-4767 GCA_050013295.1 Terriglobales bacterium | reverse complement strand
GGGGGATGTAAATCTCCTGCCCACGATGTGAACCGGATCCTTCCCTATTCGGGTCTCCCGTGCAGAGCAGGGACGCGGAATGGGAGCGCCTCTCCAATGGAATACCAGGACAAGGTTTTGAAGTGCATAGATTGTGGCACGGATTTCGTGTTCACAGCGGGTGAACAGCTGTTTTTCCACGACAAGCAGTTCAAGAACGAACCCAAACGCTGCAAGAACTGCAAGGGCAAGCGAGTGGCAGAGTTTGGAGCTTCGTCGCACGGACCGTCGCGCGGGCATTCGTACGCGAAGACGGAGACCCGGACGAACTGCTCGCAGTGCGGGAAAGAGACCACGGTGCCGTTCCGGCCGACGCAAGGACGGCCGGTGCTGTGTCGCGAGTGCTATCAGCAACAGCGACAGATCGCGAGCGCCTGATTATTCTCTTAATGTGAAGCGTGGCCCTCGGGGTCTGCATCCTGCGGGGCGGCGGCTTTCTTATGCCTTGGAGGCGGGGTTGCGCTGGAGGAACTGCTTGTCAGCGTGGCGAACGAGCCGGGCTTCCACCTGACGCAGCAGATCCGCAGTGCCGAGCGGCTTGATAAATACCGATTCGGAGTTCTCTCCCGTCCAATGTTCCGCGTCCGAATGTCTGCCGGAGGGTGGATAGGCGGTGAGCAGAGCGGTCGCGGGATCGTAAACTTGTCGGCGCGCCATGCGCAGGACTTCCAGGCCGGCTTCGTCAGTTTCCATGCGCAAGTCACTGATGACCATCTGGTAAACGCCAGACTCCATGCGGGCAAAAGCCTCGGCGGAACTGCCAGCGGTTTCCACTTCAAATCCATGGAGTTCGAGAACCGCTTTGAGGGTCAGCAGGACGGCGAGATTGTCGTCGACTAGAAGAATGCGGCGTTTCATGTGCACCTCCTTCAAGGACAATCTGCACGTGGCAATCACGATGCGGCGACCAGGGCGGCTTCACAGATTGCTGAAGAACTCGTGGCGAGCGCCGCATTCACGCTCAGCGGCTAAAGCCGGACTGAAATATCGAGGTTTACGGCGCGGGCTGAAGCCGCACCCCTGCAAAACAAATTCAAATTGAGCCACTACCCGGCACTCTGTTCAGTTGGGGCATCTCGTTTAGTATAGGAGCGTGGCTCGCTTCTACATAGAAAATTTTGGCTGCCGCGCTACGCAAGCGGATGGGGCGGCGCTGGAGCGGCAATTTCTGGAACGCGGACTGGAGCGCGCCGGGGCGGTTCGCGACGCGGAAATTGTTGTGCTGAATACCTGCACCGTAACCGAGGGCGCGGATAAAGATGCGCGCGCATCGATACGCCGGCTTCAGCGAGTAAATCCGGATTGCCGCATTCTGGTGACCGGCTGCTATGCGCAGCGCGCGCCGGAAGAACTGGCGGCGCTGCCGGGCGTGACCTGGGTCGTGGGCAATTCGCATAAGCACCAAGCGGCGGAGATTGCGACTTCGTCTTCCTTATTTCCCGCCGCCGGTTCTTCTTCTGCGAGTTCCGGTTTCGTGCCGCTGGGGCAACTCTGTAAAGATCAACTTTCCTGGGAGCAAGCTGGCAATGTGATTGTGGGGGATATTTTTGCGCACACCGAGCTGCTGGCCGCTCCGGTATTTGAAGCGGCCAACGAGCGGACGCGTCCGAACCTGAAGGTGCAGGATGGATGCGACAACCGCTGTTCGTTCTGCGTGATTCCGTATGTGCGGGGACAGAGCCGATCGCTGCCGAGGGAGCGTGTCATCGCGGAAGTACGGACACTGGTGGAGGCGGGCTATCGCGAGGTGGTGATTTCCGGGATCAATTTGGGGCGGTGGGGGCGGGATCTGGTGGGAAGCTCTCAGCTCCCAGCTGTCAGCTCTCAGTTGTCAGTCGTTGGTCGTCAGAGGTTGGTCGTTGGCGAGCAACAACCTTTCAGCTCCGTGCATTCCAGCCGGCGGGCGGAGCCGAAACCCGAACGACTATCAACCAACGACCAGCGACTGGAATTTCTCATTCGCGCCATTCTCGAGGAGACTGCACTTGAGAAATTGCGGATCAGTTCGGTCGAGCCTATGGATTGGAGTGACGAACTGATCGCGCTGGTAGCGGCCGACGGGCGGATCGCCAAGCATGCGCACGTGCCGATGCAGTCCGGGAGCGACGCGGTGTTGCGCCGCATGCATCGCAAGTACCGGCCGTGGCATTACCGGGAAAAGATCCTGAAGATTCGAGCGGCCATGCCGACGGCGGCGATCGGCGCCGACGTGATGGTGGGATTCCCGGGCGAGACGGAAGCGGAGTTCGACGAAACCCGGCGCATGATTGAAGAGCTGCCGTTTACTTATCTCCACGTTTTCACATATTCGGCGCGTCCAGGAACGCCGGCGGCGGAGCAGTCGGCACAGGTTCCGGTGGCAGTGGCTCGAGGACGGAACCGCCTGCTGCGGGAGGTTGCATCCAGGAAGAAGGCGGCGTTCATGCAGTCGCTGGTCGGGACCGTGGTCGAGGCGATCACGCTGCAATCGGGCGGAGCGGAATTTTCCGAAGCGCTGACCGACAATTACCTGAAGCTGAAAATCTCCGGGCATCATGATGCGAACCGCTGGATGGATGTGAAAGTCGAAGGGGTGAGTGGCGAGATGCTCTTAGGGCAAGTGTGTTGACCCCAGAGTGAAAGATCGCTCTAGCGAGGCCAACTGGACTGCCTCACCTCTACTGAGAACCGCTCCCAGCGGCAGGAACTTTCGCTTGATCTAGCAACTGGTTGAGTCGGGTGCGTTCCGTAACGAAGAAAGACAGGCCGGTCGACTCGAGTATGCATGTCCGCGCGGACGCTAGTGACTATGGGGTGCACGGAATCGAACAAAGCGGATTGACCGGCAACCCTTTTCGGGCTTAGGATAATCCAATCCACAGGTGCGGGAGTGATCCGAACCATGTCACAGTCAATCATGTCACAGTCAAGGCTTCGGTCTGCGGTGTGCTGTTTGTTGGCGATCCTGTTTCCAGCGCAAATGATGCTGGCGGGAGAGACGGCGTCGGCCATGTTGTACACGAGCGGTGCGGCCTGGTTGAACGGGAGCGAGGTGCCGAAATCAGTAGCCCTGTTCTCGGGAGATACGTTGCAGACGCGTTCCGACTCGACGGCTAGTATTCAAGCGAACGGCTCGAACGTCATGGTGCTGGCGGACTCGCTGGTGAGATTTGAGGGTCTGGCAGTAGAGCTTGAACATGGCTCGGTGCGCGTGACGACGTCGCGCGGACTGGAGGCGCGCGCCGGCGACGTGACGGTGAAGCCCGCTTCCAATTCGTGGACTGAGTTTCAGGTGACCGACGTGGATGGGCGCGTGCAAATCGCGGCCAACAAGGGCGACGTGACGGTGCAAGATGACAAGGGAACGACAACCGTGACGCAAGGCCAGCAGACCACACGCGACGACACCAGCGATGCGGAGAAAAAAAAGAAAAAACGTCGCGCAGCGGGGGCGGCGGTGGGGGCGGGTGGAGGAGTTATGAGTTCGCCGGCGGCGATCGCCGGCGGATTGGGCGTCGTGGCCGGGGTTGGAGTGTGGATTTGGTTGCAGAACGGCGCTCCGGTGAGTCCGGCGTGCCCGACGAATCCCTGCCAGTGACTTGTAATGAGCGAGTTCTTGCCCTGAGTTTTCCAACGGGTTCTATGGTGGGCGACTGAATCCATGTCGCGCTACGTTTCCTACCGAGATTTCGACTGGGTCCTAATGGGCTTTGTGCTGCTGATCTGCGCGCTGGGCGTGCTGCAGATACACAGTGCGACCGAGCACACGAAATTTGCCGGGGCCCACATCAAACAAATCTACTGGGTTCTGGCAGGCGTGGGCGCGATGTTCCTGGTCAGCCTGCTCAATTATCAAGCCCTGCTGGAGCAAGTGCACTGGATGTACATCGTTGCGCTGGCCTCGCTGATCGCGGTGATTCTATTCGGCCAGAAATATCTGGGCGCGCGGCGCTGGATCAAGATGCCTGGGGGCGGGCATTTTCAGCCGTCGGAGTGGGTGAAGCTGATCCTGATTCTGGCGGTGGCCAAGTACTTTGCGGATTTGCATGAGCGAGAACTGTCCTGGCCGGATTTTCTGAAGGCGGGCGCGATCGTCGGTTTCCCGATGCTCATGGTGCTCGCGCAACCGGACTTGGGGACGGCGCTGACGTATCTGCCCGTGGCGATCATGGGCTTGTTTCTGGGCGGGCTGCGATGGAAGCAGGCGCTGATCGTGGTGATGATCATGGGGCTATTGGTTCCAGTGGCTTGGATGAAGGTGTTGAAGGCATATCAGAAGGAGCGGTTGACGAGTTTTATCAATCCGGATGCGGATCGGCAGGGCTCCGGGTATCAAGTGAATCAATCTTTGATTGCGGTGGGGTCGGGCGGGATCTGGGGGAGCAGTCAGGGATCCCAGACGCATCTGGCGTTTCTGCCGGTGCCGCAGACCGACTTCATTTTTGCCGCGTTTGCCGAGGAACATGGGTTTGTAGGAGCTTTGGCGGTTCTGCTGTTATACTTTATAGTGCTGATGCGGTTGACCCAGAATGCGCAAACGGCGCCCGACCGCGCCGGGGCATTCCTGGTGATGGGTGTGGTGGCTGTGCTTAGCTTTCACATTCTGGTCAACGTCGGCATGGTGGTTGGCTTTATGCCGGTCACGGGAATACCTCTGCCGCTCATGAGTTACGGTGGGTCTTCCGTTCTTTTCATGTTTTTGGCGCTGGGGATGGTAATGAACGTCCGGATGCGCCGCTTCGTGAACTG
>JBEKFN010000340.1:0-4768 GCA_050013295.1 Terriglobales bacterium | reverse complement strand
TTACGAGGCGAAAGGATACTACCGTCCGGAGGTGGACTGCATCATGTTCACGCGGCATAAGGCGTTTTGCGCGGTCTGCCGGCGGGCGATTGAGCGGGTGATTGGGATGTATACGGGGTGAAGGTCGGGTCACCGCCGAGACGCCGAGGGCGCCGAGAAAGGCTTTAGGAAGGGCTTAAGCGCGCGCGAACGAACTCTATGACTTCTGGCGTCACGTAGTTTGGCGGGTGGATCTCAAACATGGGGCGACCGATGACGGGTTTCAGCGAGACTCGTTCCCAGGCTGGGCCTGCGGCATCTTGGACGGAATGCAATAGGACGGCGTCGGCGCGGTCGAGGTAGGTTTGCGCGGAAGCTTTGAAGTCGGCGGTCGCTGGATCGAGTACGGTCAGATAGAGATCCGGTTTCACGAAGCGCAGGATGCTGTTCGATTCGATGATGGCGTTTTGTGTTGCGGCTAGTATCTTGCGGATGCGAGGCATGGCTTCGGCTAAGTGCCCTTGCTGGGTGCGGACCCACCAGGAGTGATCGGCTCCGGCGACCAGGAAGCGCGAAGTATCGGATTCGCCGGAGCGGTCGTTTTCTTCTGATACAGCCCAGGAATGATCGGCGGTGGCGCAGTCGCAGGCTTCGCCGTTAGCGGAGCAGACGTTGTGTCCGTATTGCGTGATTTTTAGGACGGTCCAGTGGAAGGCGGGCAGGGCGGCGATTAGGCCGGCCACGACGCTGGTCTTGCCGACGCTGCGGGTGTGTCCGCCGATGACGAGGATGGGCATGAGAAGGCAGCTCTTCGCTGTTGGCTCTTCGCTGTTGGCTCTTCGCTCTTCGCCTTTCTCGGCTAGACAGATTGCCCCTTTAGAGACGCGGCTTGCCGCTTCTCCGCTCACGAGCTAAGAGCCAAAAGCTAACAGCCAAAAACCTTCTTGAATTCAGCGTTGCTTCTTGGCCGAGCGCGAAACAAACGCCAGCTCTTTAAGATACTCCCGAATGGGGCGCGCTGGGGTGCCCCAGAACACGACTCCTTTGCCGCGAATCACTTTCTTTGTGGGGATGCCGCTTTGCGCTCCGAGGATGGCGCCTGCTTCGATGCGCACGTGGTCCGCGATGCCTACCTGTCCGCCGATTATGACGTTGTCCTCGACGACCGCACTTCCGGAAAGGCCGGTTTGAGCGGCGATGACCACGTCCTGGCCGATGTGCACGTTGTGGCCGACGTGGACGAGGTTGTCGATCTTGGTGCCGCGGCCGATGCGGGTTTCGTCTAGAGCGCCACGGTCGATGGTGGAGTTGGCTCCGATCTCTACGTCGTCTTCGATCACGAGCCGTCCAACTTGCGGGAATTGCTCGTAGCGTCCGGTTTGGGAATCGCGGACGTAGCCGAAACCCGCACTGCCGAGAACAGCTCCCGCCTGCACGATGACGCGGTCGCCGAGGGTTGTGCCGGGGTAGATGGTGACGTTCGGGTCGAGGCGGCAATGGCTTCCGATCTTTACCGCGTTACCCCCGACCGCGTCACCGCCATTGTCTCCGATGACCGAACCGGAGCCGATGGTAGTTTCATCGCCGATCTTGACGTGCTCTCCTAGAATCGCATGCGGGCCGATGGCTACGTTCTTGCCGATATCGGCGGAAGCGGGAACGATGGCGGAGGGATGAATGGCGCGATTGCGGCGGGGATCGCTGAGCAGCCGCGCGGCTCGGGCAAAGGTGAGGCGGGGCTGGGCCGAAATGAGGATAGGCTTGGTCGTGCTGGCGGCGAAGGCCCCGGCCGCGGAGTCTCCGGCGATCACGGCGGCGGCGGATGAGCGGAGCGCGGCGTCCAGGTGCTGGGCGTCATCCACGAAGACCAGGCTTTCGCTCTTGGCGGATTGCAGGCTGGAGACTGTGGCCACGGTGACGGAACTGTCTCCGAGGAGAGGGCAGCCGAGCTTCTCGGCTAGATCGCGCAGGGTATGCTTCATGGTTGTCTATTGTCGCTTTTCCGGGCGGGTGTGCACAACGCCGACTTCGTTGCCACTCGCGGCAGCTGCCGAGCTTTGCTCGGCTTGGACAGCCGAGGGCGGCTGTCCCTACGCGAGCTTGGACGGGCGAGGCGCCCGTCCCCACACAACCACACCCAAACTAGCTCAGTACAGTGGCGGTTGGCCTGGCGGGCGCGTTTTCCAGCGGCGGTGCACCCAGAGCCACTGGTCGGGATAGCGGCGGATGAAGTCCTCTATTACTTTCGTGAATTTTGCGGTGTTGGCTACTATGTCGGCCTCGTTATCGTTGGTGCGAATTAGCTCGACGGCGGGATCGAAGCGCAGGATGTATTTGCGCAGTTTCGCATCCCACACGGTGAAGCCGGGGACTACGGCGGCGTCGGTGCGCAGGGCGATGCGGGCGAGGCCGCTGGCGGTGCAGGCAGGGATTCCGAAGAAATCGACGAACACACCCTGCGGCGGGGTCATGTTGGTGTCCATGAGAATGCCCACGGTTTCGCCGGCGCGCATGGCGGAGAGCAGGCCGCGTACGAAATCATCTTTGTCGACGGTGCGGTTGCCGTGCATGGTGCGGTAGCGCTGGATGAGGGCGTCGATGTAGGGATTGTCGAGGGAGCGCATGACGATCGACAGCGGATGTCCCTGCAGCGAGTGCGCGAAGGCGGAGAGTTCCCAGGCTCCGAGGTGGGCGGTGAGAAAGAGGACACCTTTGCCGCGAGCGTAGGCGCGCTCGAAGTTTTCAAAGCCATCATAGATAACGACGCGCGCGACATTTTCACGGGTGTAGCGGGGGAAGAGGCAGACTTCGGCGAGCTGGCGCCCGAGAGAAATGAATTCACCGCGAACCAAGCGGCGGCGCTCGCGCGGCGACATTTCGGGGAAGGCGAGAGCCAGGTTGCGCAGGCCGACGCGACGCAGGCGTCCGTAAAAAACGTAGACGGTTAAGCCGATCGCGATGCCGATGGCGCGCGCCATGGGACGGGGGAGCAAGCCCAGAATCTTGATCCAGGGCCAGACTACAGCGTACTCAAGGCGTTCTCGCACTGTGAGTCAGTACCCAGTACCCAGTACCTGGTACCCAGTTCTAGGCGCTGAATTGCAGAAAAGAAAAAGCACTGGGTACTGGTTACTGAGTACTGGGTACTTCATTTTGCGGCCTGCAGTGCCCACTTGGCGAGCGTGCTCAAGAAGGGGTAAGCGTCTTTGGGGGCATCGATTTCTCCCTTGAGCGAGGTTTTGAAGGGCACCATGCGGCCGTAGAATTCGCGGGTGCTGCCTTTGTCCTGCTTGATGACGGCGCCGGTGAGTTCGAGCCCGGCGAAGAGGCCGCGGGAGCGCGAGTAGGTCAGAACCTCCGCCCTCATTTTCCAATCGGTATCGGCGGAGGCGTGGCGTCCGACGGGGCCGGCGGCGGCGCTGGCATCGGCGCCGAGTTTGAACTGGCTGGAGAGCAGGTGATCCATGCCGTTCTTGTTCATGATCAGCATGATGAGATCGGTTGCCTGGCCGCCGATCTGCAAGCCGAAACTGCCGCCGCCAATGACGAAGAAAGCGGGCGCGCTCCAGCCTTTTTCAGTGCGGCAACTGGCGACGCCTTTGCCATAGCGGCCGCCGACGACGAAGCCGCCATTGAGCAGCGACGGAACCACGGCCACACATTCGGCGGAAGCGAGTACTTCTTCGGGGATGCGCTGGTCCGGGGCGCCCTGGATTTCTTCGAGCACCGTGGCCGCGGCTTCGACACGCCCGGAGGCTTTGGTGTGGACTTCCGCGGCCTTGGTGTCGTCATCAGTATTGGCGGAAAGAATCGTTGTTTGGAAACATGTCAGAAAACAAACGAGCAATAGCAGAACGAGGAGATTTCGCATCATGCCTCTCTTGGGAGATGGGAGTATGGATTCCGTTGTCGTATTTACTACTTATGATTCTATTCGATGCAGGATGCAGAACGGGGGATACCAGGGTGATCAGGGTGAGTCAGGCGGTAAGGCAAAAAAATGCGGGGTTGAAAGCGGCGACCCTAATCTCCGTTTCCAACCCCGTCTCCCAGGTTCTGTGGTAGGTGAAGCGAGTATGCGGCAGGTGGGGGAAGCGGACAAGATTACTGGGGTCACTGTACTTTGGTAACCGCGGTCAGCTTTCAGCCATCAGCCCTCAGTAAAATCTCCCGTTTTTGATGACAGAAAGCTGAGAGTTCCAGGTATTAGAGAAACCAGAAAATGGATGCAAGCCGGGAACGCGGCCGACGGGGCGTCGGCCAGAGAGCCGGCCGGGAGGCCGGCGCTACCTCGCTAACAACTACCTCGCGGTCACCAGCGAATGGTGATGGCGTGGACGGAGAGGGCGATGCGGTTCTGTACGCCGACTTTGCGCATCAGTTTCGCGACGTGAGCCTTCACGGTGCGTTCTTCTATGCCGAGGGCTGAGCCGATCTCTTTGTTGGAGCGGCCGGCAACCAGCATCTCGAGAACTTCCTTCTCGCGATCGGTAAAGTTAATCCGCCCGGCGGGGAAGATGCGACCCGGGGATGCGCTCACGCGTTCGATGAAGGTCGAGAGAACATGGCGCGGAGCCCACACCGAACCCTGATTGACAACGCGGAGAGCTTGGATGAACTCGGCCGCTGAGGCAGCCTCGTCCACGTAGCCCTTGGCACCGGCCGCGATGGCTTTGAGGACGCTTTCATCGTCCATGCCGGAGCCGGTGACGATGATGCGCAGGTCGGGACGGACGGCTTTCATGCTGGCCATGATGTCGTACAGGTTCTGGCCACCGCGATTGCCGAG
>JBEKFN010000339.1:0-4787 GCA_050013295.1 Terriglobales bacterium | reverse complement strand
GGCTTCTAGCTGGCTTTCATCGCGCACGCGATCTTTGGCGCGATCCCATTCCTTGAGGAAGGCTTCCATCTGCAGGTGATTGAAGACGGTTTTGCCGAACGGATCAATGCCGCTGAGTAGCACGAAATCTGCATGGGCGGTGGCGGGCACCACCCCGTGCAGCATAACCCACTCGCTGCGTTCGCCGAGATCGTCTTCCAATTTTACGACCAGGGACATCGCTCGCCTCGCCGCGGGTACTGGCCGCAATGTAACAGTCATGGAGGGTGTTGTCCAAGGGTGAGCCGGATATCGAGAGTCACGCGCGGACAGGCCGCCCCTGAAGGGGCACCTGATTTCGAAGATTCTTCGGCATCGCTGAAGCGATGCCCTGATACGAAGCCGGATCTTCCGCAGACTGCCGCGGATAGGTGAGAGCCGAGCTGCGCTCGGCTGGACAGACGAGCGCGTCTGTCCCTACGCAACCCTGGACAGACGAGGGCGCCCGTCCCCACACGTGCTTGGGGCCGAGCTGCGCTCGGCTGGACGGCCGGGGGCGGCCGTCCCACACGAATTTAGGCTTCACTTACGTGCGTACCGTGTTGGAAGTGGTATTGGAGAATCTTTGCGGCCAGCGAGGGGGTTAGACCCTGCCCTTGCACCCCTATGGAGCGGACGACTTCTCCGCGACAGATGACTTCGGTAGAGGCGAGCCCGGCAATTTCTGCCGGCAGCACGAGGCTAATCTCCAGTTGCGCGTGCGGATGGAGCACTTCCTGCGCCTGGAACAGCAATCCGGAGCGGCTGATGTTTTCGGTGGTGCCCGGGCGCCAGCTCTTTTCACCGAGCGGACGATAATGCAGCGGAAGATGAAGATTGAAACGGCGAGCTCGGAACGGTGGAACCTTCTTTTCAGCAAGAACGCTGGCGCCGGTGCGGGATGACATTGGGACCTCCAGGGGGATGGGCTCGGAATCCAGCACCTCGCGGACGCGGTCTTTCAGAACGGGAAGGCTGAATGGTTTTTGGAGCAAGTTAATGCCGGCATCGAGGGTGCCGTCCATACCAACGGCATTCTCGGCGTAACCCGACATGTAGAGCACGCGTACGTCCGGGAGCAGTTTGATGACTCGCGCGGCCAGTTCGCGGCCATTCATCCCCGGCATAATGACATCGCTGAGCAGGAGATCGATAGTGCCCTTGTAGCCGTCGACGATTTGCAGAGCAGCGGTGCCGTCTTCGGCTTCGAGAATCTTGTAACCCTGGGTTTCCAGATACTGCCGGGCGAGATGGCGAAGAATGGCTTCATCTTCGACGAGGAGGATGGTCTCCTGCCCACGATCGGCGCGGGGAGGGGCGAGGGACTCCTGCGCGGCGGCGGCATCTTCGCGGCCATCGGCTCGCGGGAAATAGACACGGAAAGCGGTGCCGCGCTGCGGCTTGCTGTCGACGAAGATAAAGCCGCCGCTCTGTTTCACGATGCCGTACACCGTAGAGAGGCCGAGGCCGGTGCCCTTAAGACCTTTGGTGGTGAAGAAAGGCTCGAAGATGCGGGTCTGGGTTTCGTTGTCCATGCCGATGCCGGTGTCGCTGATGGCGAGCATGATGTAGTTGCCTGGGGTGAGCGGTGCGTGAGTACGCGCGAAGTTTTCGTCGAGGGTGACGCTGGCGGTCTCGATGGTCAGCTTGCCGCCTTGCGGCATGGCATCGCGGGCGTTCACGGCAAGGTTCATGATGACCTGGTCGATTTGTCCGGGATCGGCGCGGACGGCGCCGAGCGTGGGGCCTGGAACCATCACCAGATCGATATCCTCGCCGATCATGCGGGTGAGCATTTTCAGGTTCTCGGCCACCAGTTCGTTGAGGTCGAGCAGTTTGGGGGCAAGGAGCTGTTTGCGGCTGAAGGCGAGCAATTGCCTGGTTAGAGAAGTGGCGCGCTGCGTGGCATTGGAAATTTCCTGTGCCGGGCCGCGCAACTGGGGATCGGGTCCCAGACGCTCGAGCAGAAACTCGACGTAGCCGGAGATTACCATCAGCAGGTTGTTGAAGTCGTGGGCGATGCCGCCGGCGAGGCGGCCGATGGCCTCCATCTTTTGCGCGTGACGGAGTTGCAGTTCCAGGGTGCGGGTTTCGGTAACATCTTCCATAAAGATCTCGAAGGTGTCACCGTTTTTGCCGTTCGGAATCGAGCGTCCAGAGATGCGCGCCACGATGGCTGCGCCATCCTTGCGCACGCACTCCGTGGTCAGGTTGTTGAATTCCTTGCGGGCGCGAAAATAGTCGGCGGTTCGAAACCATTGCTGGGCATCGGCATAGAGGCTTCCCAGATGTCTGCCGGTGAGATCGGCGGCGCTGCTATAGCCAAACATAGCCACCATCGCGGGGTTTGCGTCCTGCAGGATTCCCACGGTGTTGCAGCGGCAGATGCCGTAGGGCGCGTTCATCACCAGCGAGCGAAAATTGATCTCGGAGCGGCGCAAGCTCTCCTGGGTAGCGCGGAGGGCGGCGTTGAACCAGCAGATGAGCAGGGCCACGGCGAAGAACAGAGCGAGGTGGGCGAGCGCCTTGCGATACTCGCTTGGACTCTGTCCGGCGGCGAGCGAATAGTAGGCGCTGACGGTGAGCGCAAAAGAGGTGGCGGCAAGGCCGGGCTTCCATCCCCCGTACCAGGCACTGACCATGACGGCGACGGCGAACATGACGAGGCGGCTCTCCGCGATATCGGACAAGAACAAGGTTGCGATCAGCGCCAGGATGGTGCTGAGGAGAGCGAGTCCGTAGCGCAGGATAGGAGCGCGTGCCGGAGCTACTTCCAAGCTGCGGATGAGGGGGAGTTTCATTCGCATAGGTTCATGCTATGCGCAGACCACACGCAGAGCGAGTTACGACAGTCCACCGCATTTTCCTGGCGGCGCAGTGGCCAGAAGTACACTACCCACCATCGGAGCAACATTGGGAGAAAGGAAACGCCTGCTTCACAGCCTAAATGCAGATGCCGTTTTCCGCAAAACTCGCTGGTGCAAAAAGACGAGTGGGGAACATAATCGAGCAACAGGACTTGCAACGAGCCTTGCAACAATGACGGGCAAACGGCGAAACTAACGGGGCGTTGTAGTGAAAATCAGGTAGTACAGGTAGTAAGAGATCGGGCGGGAAAAATCGAGCGGGAAACGCGGAATGAATATCGGCCTTTTCGGCGGCAGCTTCGACCCCATACATCGCGGACACCTGGTACTGGCCGAGGCCGCCGCCAGCCGCTACGCTCTACAGCAGGTGCTGTTTGTGGCGGCGAATGTTCCTCCGCACAAACAGAAACCGCCGCTCACCGCATTCATCCATCGTTATGCCATGGTGGCGCTGGCGACACAGGACGACAAACGGTGGGTGCCATCATTGCTGGAGGCGCCAGAGTGGGCACTTGCGGAGCTTCGCTCCGCTGGACGGCCGGGGGCGGCCGTTCCTACGTGGGCTGTCCCTACATCTGGCGGCGCTAATTATTCGATTGATACGGTTCGGCGGCTAAAGCAGACGCTGAAGAAATCGGACCGTCTATTCTTTCTGATCGGAATGGACGCTTTCAAGGACATTGCGAAATGGCGCGAGGCGGGCGCGCTGCTGGGGGAATGCGAATTCATCGTGGCTAGCCGTCCGCGATATTCGTTGCGGGACGTGGCCGAGTCTCTGCCGGAAGACTTGCGTCCTTCGGTAGCGGTGATTCGTCCGTTTCATAAGCAGCCAGCCAAAGGCGATCTGGTTCTGCCCGGAGTCACGCTGCACTTGCTCGAAGGCGTTCACCAGAATGTCTCCGCAACCGCGATTCGAGCGGCGGCGGCGCAGGGCAAGCCGCTGGCACGATGGCTTGACCCGCGTGTGGCGGATTACATAAAGAAGCACGGACTGTACCGGGGCAAGGGAGTGCAGAAGTAAAAAGCCGCGGCGCGTGGCTCGAGCGTTGCTGATGCGCACGACGCTGCCGAGCTTCGCTCGGCTGGACAGACGAGGGCGTCCGTCCCTACTTGGGTTGTGGCGGGTTACAATCAATGATTCCGTATGAAGAAAAAGAACGACCTCAAACTTCAAGTGTGTGAAGCCATCCTCGCCTGCCAAGACAAACAAGCTGACGATGTCACGGTTCTTGAACTGGAGAAAGATTCGGGAGCCTTCACCGACTACTTTGTGATGTGCAGCGGGACTAATCCCCGGCAGATCCAGGCGATTGCCGACGCGGTGGACGAGCGCCTGGAGGCACTCGGGCTGCGCGTGACTCACTCCGAGGGATACAAGCAAGCGGAGTGGGTGCTGCTCGACTACGTGGACTTCGTCGTCCATGTTTTCTCGGAGAAAGCGCGCCAGTTCTACGATCTGGAACGGCTGTGGAAGTCGGCCAAGCGGCTGGAGCCAGCGGAATTGATGGCGAAACCTAAGCCGCGGCGGACCGCAACCGCAAAAACAGCGGTCGCCCAATCGACATCCGTGAACACCGCTTCCTCGGCGCCTAGGAAGACGCGTAAAAAGAAGGCCTGAATGTCCGCTTCGAATCCAGCCCCGTGGAGTTCTTCTTACCGCCTGGTGGCGGCGGAAAAGTGGAAGGCGAAATCGGCTTTGCTGGGCAACCCGGTCACGGAAGCTTTGGTGGAATACTCGCGTCCGTTGCCTGAGATGCTGGTTATGGATTTGGCCAGCGGCACCGGCGAACCTGGGATCAGTCTGGCGCAACGCGTCGGTCCCCGGGGTTCGGTCACAGCGGTGGATCAGAGTTCGGAATTGCTCGACATTGCCGCCGAGCGCGCCCGGAACAAGAAACTCCT
>JBEKFN010000338.1:0-4794 GCA_050013295.1 Terriglobales bacterium | reverse complement strand
CGCATCTACACTGATCTGTGGCGGCGTGGTGGACTGGATCGAGGTCGGTTCCTTCAGCCCTGGGCGAGCAGCCCTCAGGTCAATTCCGCAGTGCAACAATTGAAGGGTGAAGTGTCTAACAACGCGAAGGGTGGGTGCCGCCGGAGACGGCACCCACCGAGAAGCAGCATTCCACGAACGCTTTGGTTACGCAACTGCTTCGTGCTGGTGCGCTGAGACTGATCGCTGGGCAGCACCCTTCCCGAGGAAGTTCACCAGTTCAGAGTTCACTTCCTCCGCGTGGGTCCAGGTTATACAGTGCGGTCCATCCTTTATCACCGTTAGGCGGGCTCCCTTGATCAGCTTGGCAGTCCGCAGCCCCGAGGCGGTGATGGGCAGAATCCGGTCCGCATCGCCCTGAATGACCAGCGTAGGCACGTCGATCCGGCCCAGGTCGTTGCGGAAGTCCTCATGCCACGTCGGTACGCAAGCGAGGCAGGCCGTGGCCGAGGCTCCGACCGCGACATTCCAACTGGCCTGCACCGCCTGTTCGCTGACCCGCTTGCCCAGGAGAAGATCCGTGTTGTAGAAATCCTTGAAAAACTCGGTGAAGAACGCGTAACGATCTGCGACGACGGCTTTCTGGATGCCCTCGAAGACGCTCCCGTCCACGCCCTCCGGGTTGTCCGGTGTTTTCAGCAGGAACGGCGGAACCCCCGAGACGATTACCGCCTTGCTCACCCCCTTCGATCCGTATTTCCCCAGATAGCGTGCCACTTCGCCGCCACCCATCGAGAAGCCCACCAGCGCGAAATCACGTAGTTTGAGGTGCGTCACGAGTTTGTGCAGATCCTCGGCGAAGGTGTCGTAGTTGTAGCCCGTCGTTGGCTGGCTCGACTTGCCGAACCCTCGGCGGTCATAAGTAATGACGCGATGGCCTGCGTCCAAAAGAACTGGCAACTGCTTCTCCCAGGAAGCACCGCTCAGCGGATATCCGTGAATTAGGACGACGGGTTTACCAGAGCCGTGGTCCTCGTAATAGAGGTCGATGTCACTGGAGTTTTCTTTACCGACGTTCACGTATGGCATTGAGATTCTCCTTTTCTCTTAGTTTCCTACGTAGAGAGTTGAGGGTTGATTGTGGTCGCGGCGTCCTCTAATTCTAAACCTGCTGGCATCGAATGTCGCGATGCTCAACAGAATTTCCGGTAGTGACAAGGTTTGAGGTGGTACTCTATCCGCCACGCGAACGTAGTACGCTTCCTCAGGTTGATGCGGCTCTTTCGGTTTCTTGGCACGTTGAAGGTTGAGATTTTACTCGAGCCACAGGCGATTTTGTCGGCATCGGCTCGCAAGCGGATCAGCCTCGCGCAGAAAGCGCGATGGGCGAAGAGAGTTACGAATGTCTAGGTGGGGACGGCGAGACCCAAGCGCACTATGTCGGCGTCAGCCCGTAGGAAGATCGCGGCGGCACAGCGGACACGATGGGCAAAAGTCCGCGCGAAGAAAGCGCCCTAGGCCCTTGGGACTCGGGTAGAAAAAATGATTCCTCCCACCTACAAACCGAAGAAAAAGTTTATGCAGCTTGCGATCGCGGAGGCAAAGCGCGCCCGCGACCGGGGCGACTATCCTATCGGTGCGGTCATCACGCGTCTTATTGGGAAACGGGAAGTGGTTATCGCGTCTGCCGGCAACCGGGTAAAAACTTCGGGTTCATCCATCAAGCATGTAGAGCTTGAAACCTTGAAATATGTTTCCTCCGGCTACGGTCGGTATCTACCGGATTTCGTGTTGTATTCCACGCACGAACCTTGTGCTATGTGCGCGGGGGCCTGCGTCTGGTCCAAAATAGGAGCGGTGGTATTTGGCGTTTCCCAAGAAGATATCACCGCCTACGGCAAGAAGCACGGTACCGATGAATTCAAATGGCGCGCCTGTCTTATTTCATGCAAATTCGTCCTTGAAAAGGGCAACCTTCACATTCCCGTCTTCGACAATTTTTTGAGACCGGAGTGCCGAAAGTTATTCGGATATCGAGCCTCCTGACGTGCCTCGCCCCTTCGTGCCGCCCGCGCGAAGCCCGAACCCGAATCGCAAGACCCGGCTTTTTCCCTCTCCCCGCCCAATCTCAGAGCATCTCCCTCCGTTTAGAATCATCCAAGAAAACTTATGCAGACTCGACATCTAGGCAACTCCGTCTTGAAGATCACTCCCATCGGTATTGGCGCATGGGAGATGGGAGGCGGCGACTGGACTTTCTCCTGGGGACGGCAGGAGGACGATGACTCGATTGCAGCGATTCACGCGGCGCTCGGCAGTTCGAGGGCTTCCTATCTTTGAAATCCGTATACATCATGGTGATGATCCCACGCAGCTGTCTCATAAGAGACGCAACTGCCGAGTTGCGAAATGATTTTCTTCATGTATTCGGGCGACTGCAGTGAAATCCCGTAGCCGAGAGCATTTGGATAGTCTCCGTATCCGTATCCCGTCCGCTCATATTCCGAAAGCATCTTTTGCTGTTCCTGCGGGCTGAGGCCGTAAGTGCATTTCTTCCGGCGCACCCATTCGGCTGAGGTGGGACCATGAGCGCTGAAGACGCAAATGCCGTGGTCCGCCAAATGGTCACGAAACAGGCGGAGCAGAGCGATGGTGGAGCTTTCGGTCAAATGAGTGACCAAGGACCCGCACCATATCAGGTCAAACTTAGCCTCAGGGGAGAGCCGGGAAAAATCCATGGGTGCGGTTACCGGCTCAAGCGCAAACTCACGCATGCAAAACTGCAAGGCAGGAGAATCGATTTCCGCTCCGCTGATCCGGGCCCCAGGAAACCTTACCCTGAGAAATCTCAGCACTCTTCCCCAGCCGACAGGAAAATCCAGAATGGCCTCAATGCCGCCAGCCTTGACCTTGGCGTTTGCCAGCGCTGCCGTGATGCAGCGCATCGCGGAAAGACCGACCAGAAGATAGTGGTCCGCTTGGCCGAGCACGTACATGGAGTCGAACGAGTCAACCTTGAGTGAGACGTCCCGAATCAAACTTCGCTCCTCCTGTGTGAGAGGAGCAACGTCATGAACTCCATGAGTAGGAGTCTTGACGGATGTTTGTCCGTTCTTCTTCAGAATCCGGGCCCGGGCACGCCGAAAGTCGCTGGCGATAATGGTCGGACCAACCGTTTCGAGCATCAACGCCTTGACAGAACGTTTGGCGGTGGCGATCGCTTGCTTCATACGGAACTCCCTGCTGGCTTCTCGGCCAGGCTGGTGCTTGAAGTATATCCCCGTCTGACCGGCTGCAATCCCATTACGACCAAGGCGTGCTGTCGAAGGGCAAGTCGCAAAACGTGGCGGTTTTTTACCCCCGCCGTCGCCTTCCCTCATAGGGTCCCTTTTTCTGAGGACCGGACGGATACCGAAGAGCAGTGCCCCCCCGGCGGTCCCTCGAACCTGGGCAAGTCTCGGGGGACATCGACTTTTCAGCGGACGGATTGCCCTGGAGGACGGCTGGTGAAACCTGCACGCTACTACTGGCTTTTCCTGGCGCGAAGGGGTCCAAGCGGACTGTGCCAAAAATTGTGCCGAGTGGCCGCTTGGATGCGTTGAGATGCAAGTGAGGGCGAATTGCTGCCGAAACCCGCATTTTTACTAGCGAATCTGAACGCATCCAAACTGCGCTAAAGCGTTGATTCCTCGTGAAACCAATCTTCGGGACCAGGGGGTCGGAGGTTCAAATCCTCTCTCCCCGACAATCATAGAGCATCTTCCTGCCTCTAGAATCATCCAAGAAAACTTATGCAGGCTCGACATCTAGGCAACTCTGACTTGGAGATCACTCCCATCGGTATTGGCGCATGGGCGATGGGAGGCGGCGACTGGGCTTTCTCCTGGGGACGGCAGGAGGACGATGACTCGATTGCAGCGATTCACGCGGCGCTCGATGCCGGCGTCAACTGGATCGATACTGCGGCCGTGTACGGACTGGGGCACTCCGAGGAGGTCGTCGGCAAAGCAATCGCCGGACGCGCACACCGTCCTTACGTCTTTACCAAGTGCAGTCTAGTGTGGAACGACCAGCGCGAGATCGGGCACAGCCTGAAAGCTGCCTCGGTGCGCCGCGAACTGGAGGCAAGCTTACGGCGGCTGCGGGTGGCTGCGGTCGATCTCTACCAGATCCACTGGCCCGATCCGGAGCCCCAGATTGAAGAAGGTTGGCAGACGCTGGCCCAAATCCAAAAGGAAGGCAAGGTTCGTTACATTGGCGTATCGAACTTCAACGTGGCCGAGATGAAGCGGATCCAGAGGATCGCGCCCATCACCTCGCTGCAGCCGAACTACAACATTGTGACCCGCGACATCGAAAAAAATGTTCTGCCGTTTTGCCGTGAGCAGCACATCGGCGTCATCGTGTACTCCCCTATGAAGTCGGGACTGCTGACCGGCAAAATGACGCGCGAGCGCATCGCGTCGTTGCCGCCAGACGACTTTCGCCCGAGAACCCCCAGCTTTCAGGAACCGCAACTGAGTCGCAACCTTGGGGTGGTGGAGGTGCTACGCGAGATCGGTGAGCGTCACAACCGCACGCCGGGCGAAATAGCGATTGCCTGGACGCTGCGTGATCCAGTCGTCACCGGAGCGATTGCGGGTATGCGTTCTGCCGAGCAAGCAAAGCAGATCGTGCGGGCGGCAGAATTCCGTTTGAGTTCCGATGAGATTCTCGAGATCGATAAGTATCTCAAGGCAAATCCGGTTGCTGCATGACTATGGAAAGGTCGCATCGGCGAGGCTACCCGTTCGCAGCCCTGACGGGCAGTGCGAC
>JBEKFN010000337.1:0-4806 GCA_050013295.1 Terriglobales bacterium | reverse complement strand
CGAAAGTCACGCCCGGCACGAGAGGAGCGAACGGGGCTCGATATTTCGGCTGACCGGTGGTGGCCAGCGCGCCAAAGGTGCGTCCATGAAAAGAGTTTTCCATGGCAAGAATGCGCGTCTTTCGATTGGGCTTCGATTTGGCCTTGTGGCCGTTCGTGTTGTTCATTTGCGCAAAGGCGCGGGCCAGCTTGAGCGCCCCTTCCCAGGCCTCGGTGCCGCTGTTGCAAAAGAAAGCGCGGTCAAGCCCCGAGATTTCGGTCAGCAGCCGCGCGAGTTCCGCTTGGTACTCGTGAAAAAAAAGATTCGAAACATGAATCAACCGGCCAACCTGACGCTTGATCGCCGCCTGGATCGCAGGGTGGTTGTGGCCGAGCGCATTAACTCCGATCCCACTCAGGAAATCCAGATACCGCTTGCCACGAGAATCCCAAAGATACACGCCGCGCCCGCGTACAAACAGGATGGGCTGGCGTTCGTAGGTGGGAAGCAGGAGCTTTGCTTCCATGCGGGAAACAGAAGCAAGGCTCATGCTCTCAGCACCTCGGTGCCGCATTCCAGCTTGGTGAAATAAAACAGTGGCAGCATCTCGACCTGCGCCGCGGGCAGAATGCGCACTCGCCCTACGCCTGATTTGAGCGCCTGAGTACAGGCTTCGAGCTTGGGCATCATGCCGCCGCTGACTACGGATTCGTCGATGAGTCCGGCAACCTGGTCAGTGTCCAAACGAGCAATCACCGAACCGTCGGCTTGCTTTACGCCAGGCACGTCGGTGAGAAAAATCAGCGCGTCGGCCTCGCAGGCTATCGCGCAAGCGGCGGCCATCTGGTCCGCGTTGACGTTGTAATACTGCCCGTCGCCTCCGAGCGCAACCGAGGAGAGCACAGGAATGCCGCCTTCGGCCCAGATGGCTCTGAGCCAGCGCGGTTCGGAAAAACAGATTTCGCCGACAAATCCCAAGTCGTGTTCCGCATCCTGTTTTTTGCGGGCGCGAAACACGCCGCCGTCTCCGCCACAAAGGCCGATGGCCGGATACCCCGCGGCAGCGATCGCCGCCACCAGGCTTTTGTTCACGATGCCGGCGAGCACCATCAGCGCAACGTCGCGCGTCTCGGCGTCGGTCACGCGCAGCCCGTGGACGAAGTCGCTTTTCTTTCCGAGCAGTTTCAGGGTCCGCGTCAGCGCGCTGCCGCCGCCATGCACGACCGCGACCTGGTGTCCATCCTGGGCGAGCTGCACCACCGCTTGCGCGCATTTCTGAAGAGTCGGTTTGTCCTCCAGCGCCGCGCCCCCGATCTTGACGACAATTTTCACTGCAAGCCCTCCGTCTCGTCCCAGCCGTACATGAGGTTCATGTTCTGCACGGCTTGACCGGCTGCGCCTTTGAGCAGGTTGTCGAGACAGGAGACAATCACGAGCCGGCGGCCATCGCGCGCGAGGCAAAAACCGAGATCACAGTAGTTGGTGTGCACCGAGAATTGGATTTGCGGCAAACTCGATGCCGGAAAAATACGAATCCACCGCTTACCCTCGTAGAAATCGTGGAAACAGCATTGGATCTCGTCCGTCGTCATTTCGCGTTTCAGGTAGACATAAATCGTGGACAGAATCCCGCGTGGGATTGGCAAAAGGTGAGGAGTGAAGATCAACTGGTGGGAATTGAGCGCCAATTGCTCGAGAATTTCGCCGGTGTGACGGTGTCCGAAGACCGAGTAGGCGGAAAAATTGTCAGCCACCGATACAAAGTGAGTGCGCGCCGTGGGTTCCTTGCCGGCGCCGGATACGCCGGACTTCGAATCGGAGATAATGCCGCGATCCGAATCCACAATGCCGGCCGCCAGCAACGGCGCCAACGCAAGAATGACTGAAGTCGCATAGCAGCCCGGATTCGCCACCAGAGCGGCCGACGGAATCTGGTCCGCATTTGGCTTCAGTTCAGGCAGACCGTACACGGCGCGCTCCGTGAGTTCCGCCGCGGTCTGCGCGTTGGCATCCTTGAAGCCATAGACGGCGCGATGCTGTTCCTGTTTCAGCCGCCAAGCGCCGCTGAGATCGACGATCCGCAGCCCGCGGGTCATCAGTCCGCAGGTCATCGCCTCGGTAACAAGTTCGCGAGAAACGGAGTGCGGTGTAGCCAGGAACAATAGTTCCACGCCACGCTGCTCCAACGCGGACCACGAAAACGGCCGGACCGGCGACGGGACGGGCAAATTGCCGTTGCCGGAAATGTGCGGCAATCCGGCCGGATGCCCGTCGGAATCGCCGGTCGTTGTTGTTGTCGCCGTGCGCCGCAAAAGCAAGGGCGCGTCGGTCCGCGGATGCCGGCCGAGCAGGCGAGCAAGTTCAAGGCCGGAATAGCCGGTCGCGCCGAGAACCGCGGTTTTCAGTTTGGCCGCCATCAGATTTCGAGTCTACCGGGTCTCCCCCGTTGCCCTATTTTCTTCCCTGAAGCATATTTATCCATCATGATGCATAAATATTCATATATTCTAAATGGTCTCGGCGAACTGTCAAGTTGAAAGCGCGGTTCGGGACTCTTCGGCCCGTTGGATCGACGGTCTAGAGCGGACTCAACGCTTATAGCGAATCAGAGTTGCTGCGACCACAGGCGGCTGCCGAGCTTCGCTCGGCTTGGACGGGCGAGGGCGCCCGTCCCCACACGGGCGGGCTGTCCCCACACGAGCGGGGTGCAGCAACTTACAGTTTTGGCCGGAGGTCGCTCGAGGTGCCGCCAGCCGCTGGAACGTAGCACTTGAGCGTGTAATCCATCACCATGCGATCGGCATTGAAGCGCCAGCCGAGGGTGCGGATGGTGCGCTTCATGCGTTGGATCCAGCCCCGCGGAAGGCCGTCGCGGTCGCGCTGATAGTACAGCGGAATCACTTCTTCACGAAGAACTCGCAACAGGTCTTCCCCGTCGCGGGTATCGTGAACGTTCATGTCGGAGTGCGTTCTGCCGTCTCCAATGGCGAAGCCGTTCATGCCGTCGTAAGCTTCCGCCCACCAGCCGTCCAGCACCGAAAGGTTCAAGCCGCCGTTCAAAACGACTTTCTGGCCGCTGGTTCCGGAGGCTTCCAGCGGACGCCGCGGATTGTTAAGCCAGACATCGACACCCTGCACGAAATGGCGCCCGACGTTGATATCGTAGTCTTCGACGAAGACAAATTTGTCGGAAAACTGCGGGTCGCGCATCAACTGGGCAATCTGCTGCAGCACGCGCTTGCCGGGTTCGTCGAGAGGATGCGCCTTTCCGGCAAATACGAACTGCACCGGGCGCTTCGGGTCATTGACCATGCCGGCGATTTTTTCGATGTCGGCCAAAATCAGATTGGCGCGCTTGTAGGTGGCAAAGCGGCGCGCAAAACCGATGGTCAGCGCGTCGGGGCTGAGTACGCGTTCCAGTTGCTGCAGCACGCCGCGCGGTTCTTCGCGCCGCGCCGCCTGCTTGACGACGCGGCGGCGCACAAATTCGATCAGGCGCGACTTCAGGTTGAAATGAGTCTCCCAGAGTTCGCCGTCATCCACGTTGTCAATGCCATCCCAGATTTTGGCTTCGCTGCTGCGCAGATGCCATCCCGTGCCGAGATGGCGATCGTAAAGGCGAAACATCTGCGGCGCCAACCAGGAGGGGACATGAACGCCGTTCGTAATGTGTCCGATGGGAACCGCGTCTTCCTGTTTGCCGGGATAGAGCCCGGTCCACATGGCGCGCGAGACTTCACCGTGCAGGGAAGAAACTGCATTGGCGCGCCGCGAGAGCCGCAGGCCGAGCACGGTCATGCAGAAGCGTTCGTCGCTTTCCGGGTTCTCGCGTCCCAGCGCCATGAAACCTTCCCGGGAAAGACCGAGGGCCTCGCGCAGAGGTCCGAGGTGCTCTTCGATCAGATCGGCGTCAAAGCGATCGTGTCCGGCGGGCACGGGAGTGTGGCTGGTGAAGACCACTTCACGGGCAATGCGGGGCACGGCCTTCTCGAAGCCTATACCCTCGTCTTCCATGCGCTGGCGAATCGCTTCGAGCACGGCGAATCCGCTATGTCCTTCGTTCAGGTGAAGCACCCCGGGGGTAATGCCGAGCGCCTTCAGGGCACGCAAGCCGCCCACGCCCAGAAGCAGTTCCTGATGGACGCGAACCCGGCCGTCGCCTCCATACAGGCGCGAGGTCATGTGTCGGTCTTCGGGGGTATTGCCTTCCACGTCGGAGTCTAGGAGCAACAAATCGCAACGGCCCACTTTCACGCGCCAGACTTTTGCGCGAATCGAACCATGGCGCGTCTCGACCTGCACCACGACCGGTCTGCCGTTTTTCCCGATGGCCGCTTCCATGGGAAGTTGGTTGACATCGGTCTCAAGATACTCCTCGCGCTGCCAGCCGTCGCGATCAAGGCGCTGGCGAAAATATCCCTGGCCATAAAACAGGCCCACGCCAACCAGCGGGATCCCGAGATCGGAGGCGCTCTTGATGTGATCGCCGGCCAGAACTCCAAGTCCACCGGAATAGACCGGGAGAGATTCGTGCACGCCAAACTCGGCGGAGAAATAAGCCACGGGACGGGGCCGCAGCACGCCGGCGTGACGCGCTCCCCAGGTTCGTCCCTCATCCTGGTACTCGCGCAGGCGGCGATAGGCGTAGTTGATCCGGCTGTGCAGGGCGAGTTCAGTGGCGCGCGCTTCGAGTTTCTCGAGAGGGTACTCGTTCAGCAGCGACACCGGACTGTGATTGAGCTGACTCCAGCGCAGCGGATCGAGATCGTGGAACAAGCCGGCGGAATCGTGATCCCAACTCCACCACAGGTTGCGCGCCAGCGCCCA
>JBEKFN010000336.1:0-4831 GCA_050013295.1 Terriglobales bacterium | reverse complement strand
CCATTAATATTCGCCGTGACGGTCACCACGCCTGCGGTCGTTGTGCCGTCCGCGGTTCCAGGGGTTGTAACCACTGCCGAGGCGAAAGTATTGGCGTTGGTGCCTTCTCCATAGGCAACTCCCGCGCCACCCGGTGAGCCCATGATCGCAGACACCAGATTCGCCATGGCGGAAGTGTCGCCGTTGCCCCCGATGTCAATCTGATTCGTGGTTCCACCGTTAAGGAAGTTCGCCTGCGACTTAAAGGTGTACTGTGTCGTGCCGACCGTTACCGTGTCGCCATCGGCGATGGCGGCGGAGGTGGTGAGCGTAGCATGGGCTTGGGTAGCAGCCGAGATTGCGTGCGCGGCGGTAACCATTTTGTTGGTGGCGGCCACGGCAGCCGCGCCCGCGGTCTGGGTCAGCGTTCCCGTAGCGGCAGTTGCTCCGCCCAGGCCAAGGCCGGCAGACGACAATGTGCTAGTGGTCACACCAATCGTGCTGCTGCCGGAGGTGCTGCCATCGCTCAAGAACACATTGAGCGTGTTATTCGTGAACACCTGCCCGCCGTTGTAGTTGGTGGTGGACCCGATACTGTCGATTTCCTGTTTGATGGACTGATATTCAGCGTCCAGCGCGCCGCAGCCAAAGCAGCAATGTTGTTTAAGATGGTAAGTGCCATGGTTATTGCTCCTTGTTGGTTCCGATTTTGGGACCCGTCCCCGAAACCTTCCCGGAGCTCGTTCCGTTTGTCCTGCGGAACCCAATTGCCCTTCAATCTGCATCATCGGCTGGGCACGTCCGGGCTTTATTTCCACAAGTACCGGACGGCATAGCTCCTAGGTAACCCGGCTCCTTTTCCCTCTTCATCTCTCCGCCCTCGCCGTTTCTGCCGATCATTACTGTTGAAGCCCTACTAAGCGGCGGGTCTTCTTCCGTCGAGCCGTCAAACACCAGGAGACAAACATGATCCAGCTCACCCGCCTCAACAATCACCCGCTGGTGGTCAATTCCGACCTGATCAAGTTCGTCGAGCAGGCGCCCGACACCGTCATCACCCTGGTGAATGGCGACAAGATTGTCGTTCGCGAAACTGCCCAGGACGTCCTCGAACGAGTGGTGCAGTTCCGCCGCTCCGTGCTGCAGGGGATCATGCTCTGTCCCGACAACCATGGTTCCGCTCTTCCGCCCGCTCTTCCGCCCGCCATTCCTGGAAATGACGCTAGCAATGAAACTAGAAATGACGCTGGAAACGACGCTCGAAAGGTCGCTGGAAATGGCGAGCGCCATGGCCGTCCGGCTGGCGAGAAATAGGAGCGCTCGTGGACAAGGCAACCCTCGGTGGTCTAGTGCTGGCTATCGGCGGCATCATGCTCGGCTTGATGCTGGAGGGTGGCAATCTCGGCCAGGTGCTGCAGCCCACCGCAGCCCTGATTGTTTTTGCCGGCACCTTGGGCGCGGTCCTCATTCAGTATCCCTTGCCGGTTGCGCAGAGCGCGCTCCGGCGCCTGGTGCAGGTCTTCGTCGAGCCCGCACAGAATGCGCAATCGACGGTCGGAGTCCTGGTCAAATACGCGAATCAGGCGCGGCGCGAAGGCATCATCTCGCTCGACAAAGAACTTGCCTCCATCGACGAACCTTTCTTGCATCGCGCCCTCATGTTGGCGGTCGACGGGACCGAACCGCAGGAACTGCGCAAGATCATGGAGCTCGAACTGGATAACAAAGAAGAACAAGAAGAGAAAATTCCCCAGCTCTTCGAATCGGCCGGTGGATTTTCTCCCACCATCGGCATCATCGGCGCCGTCCTCGGTCTGATCCAGGTCATGCAGCACCTGGACAAAATCGACGAAGTCGGAAAGGGTATTGCCGTCGCCTTCGTGGCCACCCTTTACGGAGTGGGCACCGCCAACCTTATTCTGCTGCCGTGCGCTGGAAAACTAAGAATTCGCATCCGCAACGAGCAGATCATCCGCGAAATGACGCTCGAGGGTGTAGTTTCCATCCTCGAAGGAATGAACCCGCGCATGCTGGAAGCGAAGCTGCTCGGGTTCCTTACCGAGGCTCACGGACCCGCCGCCGTCCCCGCGGAGCCCGACCGATGAGCCGCCGCAAGCGACGCCCCACTCACGCCAATCACGATCGCTGGCTGGTTTCCTACGCTGACTTCATCACCCTCTTGTTTGCCTTCTTCGTCGTGCTCTACGCCTCGTCGCAAGTCGACAAAAGAAAAGTCGGAAAACTGGCTTTGGCCATTCAGGTCGCTTTCCAGGAGATGGGAGTTTTTCCCGCTTCCACGACCGAAGTCCCCATCGATCTCTCCGAGCCCATGCCCTTCAGCACCGCGCAAGCCATCGAAAACAGCCAGCGCACCGCCAGCCTGGGCCGGATCGCGTCTCACCCCGACGGTTCGCCCGGCACCAGCAGAGAGAACGGCGATCTGGCCCAGTTGCAGGCCGAATTGGAAACCACGCTGTCCGCGGAAATCAAGCGTAAGGAAATCGCCATGCGCCGCGAGCCCGACGGTCTGGTCATCAGTTTGCGTGAGGTGGGTTTTTTTGAAAGTGGTTCAGCCCAGATGAAGTCCGCCTCGATCGCGGCCTTCGACCGCATCGCCGCCATGCTCAGCCAGCATGACTATCGCTTGCGGATCGAAGGCCACACCGATAACGCTCCCATCCACACCGCCCAGTTTCCCTCGAATTGGGAACTCTCCACCTCAAGGGCCACCGAGATTGTGCGTCTTCTCATCGTCCGCAACGGGTTCGGTCCCGATCGCCTCAGCGCTGCCGGATACGCCGAGTATCGCCCAGTTGCAACCAATCTCACCGCCGAAGGCCGCGGCATGAACCGCCGCGTGGATATCATCATCCTCGGCCAAGCCCTGCCGGAGGCTTACATTGCCCACGCCGGAACCCAAGCCCAGTCTCCAGCCGCGACTCCTGCCGCGACCCCACCCGCGAAAACGACGGCGAAACGGTCCCCGGCTGCCGCACTCCGGCCCGCGGCAGTGAGGACTGCGGGCGGCAGCCTACAGCAGTAATTCCATCCAGAGCGCGCTTTCGATGGGAATCGAAGAATACGGTGCGATCTCCACGAACCCCAGCCTGCGATAGAGCGCGATCGCATCCTTCATCGCCGATGCAATCGTATCCAGACGCATGCGCTCATAGCCCATGGAGCGCGCCTCGGCAATCAAACGTTCCACCAGCATCCGGCCGAGGCCGAGGCCGCGATCCTCAGGCCGCACGTAAAGCCGCTTCATCTCGCAGATGCCGGCTTCAAGCTTGCGCAACGCGATGCACCCGGCGGCGTGGCCAGCGCACCGGGCCAGCAGCAATCGCCCGCTCGGTGGAGCGTACGCGCCCGGAAGATTTTTCAACTCCTCATCGAAACTCTGGAAGCACAGGCTGAAGCCAAGCGAACGGCCATATTCGAGGAAAAGGCTACGCGCTTGTTCGATGTGTTCGGGGAGCGTGGCCTGAAGCAGATCGATCTGGTCAGAGGTCTTCACTAGTGCTGTGACATACGGTGGAGAGAGTCAGTTGTATCCGCTGGTCCTGCTTATTCTATCCCCCGTCCGTTCGATTGCGCCCGGCGCACCGGACGATTAAGATTCTTCCACTCCCATGTCTGAAGTAATTTCAACCGAGCCCGCCACTCCCCATCCCACCACCGCCCCCGAAACTTCCGTAGAGGTATTCGCCGTTTACGGGGTTGAGCCCGAGATCCAGGCCTATGCCATGGCCAAGTATTCGCGCTCCTCCCTCTCGATGAAAGAGTCGCTGAAGGAAATCTCGGCCCAGAGGGCCGAAAAGTTTCTCAACACCTACTACTTCCAGTACGGGCACCGCTCCATTGCCGACCTTGCCCACATCGCGCTCGCCATCGAGCGCCTCTCCATTCTCGCCGCCATCGTCATTGTCGACGAGCAGCGCTGGGACGGCCAGGAGCGCTCGACGCGCTACCAGGACTTCAGGAAGAGCGGCTACTACACGCCTGCCTTCCAGAATGACGCTTCGCAGCATGACGTTGCCGCCGCGGACGCTTCGTCGCCTCGGACTCTCTATCGCGAAACCATCGAGTCCTTGTTTGCAACCTACGAAAAAGTTTCGCAGCGGACGTTCGAATATCTCGCCAGCAGCACGCCCCGGCCCGCCGAAATGAAGCCGGACGCCTACGAGCGTACCCTGCGCGCCCGTGCCTTCGACATTTCGCGCTATCTGTTGCCGCTCTCGACCAACACTTCACTGGGGGAGATCGTCAACGCCCGCACGCTGGAAAGCCAAGTCGCGCACCTGCTCGCGCAGCCCCATAAAGAGGTCCGTGATCTTGGAGCGCGGCTGAAACAAGCCGCCATTTCTCCGGCTTACAACCCAAACGAAGAATCGCTGCGCGCCCTGATTGCCGAGATCCGCGCCCTGTCGCCCGAAATCGCCGATCGCGCCGAACGCGAGCTCCTGCGCGAGGTTCGGGTCGCGCCCACTCTGGTCAAGTACGCCGATCCGAATCTCTACGAAATCGAGACGCGCCGCGAACTCCAGCAGGCCGCCGCCCAACTGATGCAAGGCGCTGCCATCGACCCCGCCCCGCTAGTTGATTTACTTGACAACGAATCGCTTCACGCTGCTTCGTTCGAGACCGAACTCGCCACTACGCTCGTTTACGGCCACTGTCATTACTCCTACCGGCAGCTTCGCAAAACAGTCGCAGCCGCCGGCGAGGCGCGCCGCCGCGAAATCATAGACCTCGGCCTGCGCCATCGTGGCCGCCATGACGAGTTGCTGCGCGCCTTCTCCGCGGGCCAGCAATTCCGCTTCGACATTCTCATGGACATCGGCGGCTTCCGCGA
>JBEKFN010000335.1:0-4873 GCA_050013295.1 Terriglobales bacterium | reverse complement strand
CAGTCGGTGGCGGAGAATGCTCCGCACAGGTTGCCGTAGGCCAGGCACGTCGCGAGATCCGCCCCTCGGAGAAATTGGTGGAGGAACCCGGCGTCGAAGCTGTCACCTGCGCCAATCGGATCAATGACCGTTACCGGCACGGCGGGTGCGCTGAATCGGTGGCCTTCCCGAATAGCAACGGCTCCGCTGGCGCCCATTTTGACCACGATGGTTTCCACCAGTTGTGCCAGCCGCGAAAGCGCGGTTTCCAAGTCGTCAGCCCGGGACATCTTCATCGCTTCGCGTTCGTTCGGCAGCAGGATGTCCACGTGAGGCAAGATCTCAAGGACGCTGTCCCAGCGATCCTCGGGATCGTCGTTGGTGTCGAGCGAGGTGGTCAGGCCGGCGGACTTCATCCGCCGAAAAAGTTCTGGCACACGTGGCAACAGTTCACGCTGCAAGAACAGCGACGACATATGAAAGTGGGGCGCCGATGCCAGATAATCAAGGTCGAGATCCTCGAAGCGCAACTCGGAGATTGTGCCCGGATACGTCAGGATGTGGCGCTCGGGTCCGTGGGGCAGAATGAGCGTCACGCCGGACTTCGCGCCATGCGCGATGCGCGCCAGGTCTACACCGCGTTCACGCAGTCGTTCCACCGCGAGGGCCCCGAAAGAGTCATCGCCCACCTTGGTGACGAACCCCACACGGTTGCCGAGAGCGGCGAGATTATGCGCCAGGATGGCCGAGGAACTGCCTAGCGTGATGGCAAAGCCGCTGACGAGCAGTTCGCGTTCCGTAGGCATGTGTTCAGGCAACCCGTAGAGGATCAGGTCAAGATTGATCTCGCCGGCGATCGTGATATCAAGCTTGGACATGCAGCGGGCCTGTCGGTTTACTACCAGTTAGTAACTGCTATTTCTAGCGGCCGTCCGCGAGTTCGACCACACGCGTCAGGTTTTTCGGCGAGTCGGGATTGAGGCCCTTCTTGAGCCCGTAGTAAACCCCGTACAGTTGACCCCAAATCGTAAACGCCGCGGGGCGTGCGTACTCGGGCGACTGGAGGCCAAGTTCGATGGCGAAGTCAGAGGCACGCTGAGCCTGGTTATCGACGCGATTCGCAATCACCATGGTGGCCGCGCCGAGAGCTTTCATTTCCTCGAGCAATTCGACTTCCGCGTCGTAAGAAGTTTCCGACATAACGAACGTGATCAGCATCTGCGGACCTGCAATCGATTTCGGACCGTGACGGAACTCCAGAGAGTGAAATACCTGGGCATAGGAGCACGATGATTCGGTCACCTTCAACATGCACTCCGAGGCAATGCCGAACAGTGGGCCCTGCGCCAGGAAGACAAAATCCGAAAAACTGCGAGACTCGACAAACAACCGTAGCCGCTGTGGAATGTCTTTCATAAGGGGTTCGACTTGTTGCGGGAGCTCGAGTAATGCGCGAAGAAAAGCTCCGTTACCCGAGACCGTTGCTGCGAGGTATTGCAGCGCCAGCAGCATAGATGTGAACGATCGCGTCATGACCGTGCTCTGTTCGTCGGCGTCGAGAAGATTCAACGTCACGCTGCATGCGGGCTCCAGCGGCTGGCCATCGGCACAGGTGATCGCGATGGTGCGAAAATTGTGATCTTTCTCCAACATCTGTGCGGCGCGGACTGCCTCCGAGGTACGGCCGGAGCGTGAAATCACCACTGGAACATAGTCCCGTCCGGTGTGCAGAATCAGTCCTGGATACATCAGCAGATCCGAAGCGGGGACGGCCCGCGCGGGCAGCTTGAGATAGTTGAAGCTCGATGCGGCGGCCTGCGCAAGATAGTAACTCGTTCCGCAGCCTACAAAGATCCATTCCGCTCCGGGCCGCGCCATTTGGACGGCCGCACGAAGTTCCGCGCTGATCGCGAGCTTTGCCAGACACGCTCTCCAGCACTGGGGCTGAGAAAAGATCTCGCTTAGCGTGTGCCGGCCTTGCTCCGTTATTGCAGCCGATTTCATTGGCTTTGTTTGACTCCGCTCACACCAACGTGACTTTTACTCCCGCCTCTTTCAGCGCGTGTAAATCTGATTTCCGGATCTGCTTGTCGGTAATCACTTCATGCACCGACGTGACCGGCATAATGTTACACAGGCTGCGACGCCCGAACTTGCTTGAGTCGCAAACCGCGATTGTCCTGCGGGCAATTTCGACCATCGCCCGGTTCACTTCCGACTCCAATAAATTCGGAGTGAAAAGGCCAACCTTGGTGTCGAAGCCATCGACGCCGAGGAACAGGATGTCGGCACTGAGTTGGCGGAGAGTCCGCTCAGCCAGGGGGCCGACCAGAGAAAACGAGTTCTTGCGTAGCATGCCTCCGGTCAGGATCACTTCGATGTGCGTGCCCGCCAGTTCGGCCGCGATGTTGATCGCGTTCGTGATCACGGTGAGCTGCCGCATGTCTTTCAGGGCGCGCGCAATGGCGGTTGTTGTTGTTCCGGAATCGAGCAGCACCGACTGGCCCTCTTCGACCAAACGAGCTGCGGCGAGGGCAATCTGCGTCTTCTGCCTTCGGTGCAGCTTTTCTTTCTCACGCAGGGTTGGATCGAGCAGCGCGCCAGTTTGCACCGGCAGGGCCCCGCCGTGAGTGCGTTGGATGACCCCCTGGCCGTCGAGAAACTCTAGATCTTTGCGGATCGTGATCTGCGAAATACGGAAATGCCGGGCCAGGTCCTTGACGAGCACGCGTCCATCGCGGTGCAGGACCCCAAGGATTTCACGGCGGCGTTCTTCGTTGAGCAGACCGTTCGAAGGCATCGTGTTTCGATTTCTTTCGAATAGTAACTTTCGTTGGCGGTAGCCAGAACTGTCAAGCGCTATTTGGCGGCTTGCGTCGCGGCCGCCAGGAGCAGGGCTGTCGTTACGATTCCCCTTATCATGGCGGGCCTGCCTCAGGGAATTTTCTCAGTGCCACCAGCGAGCGGTCACGGCTCCGGGATTGGCGCATACCGTCCATAATTTCCCCTTCTCAACATCAGTGCATGCGACCGAGTTAGTTCGCTCGACTCGAAAGCGGGTTTAGAAATAAAACTTCAGCGCAAACTGGATCTGTCGAGGCGCGCGCGCTGCCAGCGGGTATCCGAATCCACTCTGCCCAAGCTCCAAGGGCGTGGGCTCGGCGCTAATCGCGCCAAACTGTCCAAACAAATAATTCACATGGTTGAGTATGTTGAAGAATTCCGCACGGAATTCGAGATGCATTTGCTCGCGTATCGGAAACTGTTTGACCAGAGAGGTGTCCCAGGTTTTGTATCCCGGGCCCTCGATGATATTGCGTCCGGCGTCGCCGAATGTTCCGAGGGGGATAATTCCGGGGATGGTGCTGTTGTCCGCAAACGCGCAGGTGTTAAACAGCGTTCCGGGAATGCAAGGCTTGGCGTTGGGATTCCCGACTCGAGCGGGCCGTGAGCTATCGACGGCGACGTTACCGCCGGGGTCGCTGCCTGAGACATTGGTGGTGTCGGTGGCGGTGTAGTAATTGCCGGTAGCGACGGAGAAGACGCCAGCCATTTGCCAGTTGCCGAGAATCTGGTTCACGAAGCCGGAAACATTTTTGGCGAACAGGCGTCCCCGGCCAAACGGCAAGTCATAAACATAGCTGAAGACGAAACGGTGGCGCACGTCGAAGTCGGCATTGCCGTATTCGGCGTTGGGGTAGCGCTGGTCGCGGAAATCTCCGTTGTTCACCGATCCCAGGTCGGCGCTCGAAGCGTTGTCGAGGGCGTGCGCCCAGGTGTACGCCGCTTCGTACTGGAGTCCGTGAGAGTAGCGCTTCTCCAGGCGAACCTGCAGCGAGTTGTAATTCGACTGTGCATTCGAGCGGAAGGTGGGGATGGCGACATCGAGCGCAGGATTGCAGTTTACTCCTCCGTCCGCCAGCGTACAGGGGCCGGAGGCGCCGGGCGCTTCATCGTTGGCGGGACGCCGCGGCGCGGTGGGAAGCGAGTCCGTCCCCAGAACAGGAACGGCCTGATTGCCGTTGTAGAAAGCGAAGAGCTTCAAACCGCGTGAGCCAGCGTAGGAAACTTCGAGAACGGTGTCGGCAGGCAATTGGTACTCGATACCCAAATGCCACTGCTGGGTGTAGGGCGTGACCAGATGCGGATCGAGCGAGTAGAGCTCGGGCGCGTTCGGGTCGGCGAGCGGGCTCTTGCCGGTGAGAGTATTGTTCGAAAAGCCCGCGCTGAGCTGGTTGAGCGCCAAGCCGCCGTTGTTCGCGGCCGAGATCGAGCAATCCTGTGCAGAGCTTGCGGATGGCGCTTGACAGGGCGCGTTGTATGCCTCCGAAGACAAGAACGGAGGATTGAAGCCGGGGCTGGGGTTGGAGAAGGGACCGTTTTCCTGCCCGCCATAGAAGATGCCATAGCCGCTGCGCAGGACGATCTTTTCGGACAATTGGTAAGCCAGTCCAATGCGGGGCGCGAAATTATTGCGATCGGGACTGATGAGTCCGCGCGAACCGTTGTTCTGAAGCGTGAGCTCGGTGCCGAGCGTGGGCGTCAATTGCGCGTTTTGGCCACTGGGAGCGATCAACGAGAGTGTGCTGAAATCGAAGGTGGCCTGGTTGTTGTTGGCCTCCTTGATGGTAGTGAAGAGTTCGTAGCGGAGGCCCAGGTTGAGGGTCAGCCGCGGAGTTACCTTGAAGTCGTCGAGAGCATAGACCGCGTAAATCTGGCGGCGATAGTCGACGTTGGGGGTCACACTGGTGATGGATCCGTCGTCGGGAATGCCCTGCATGAAAGAGGCGAAGGCTTCACCACCGGTACCGGGGGCGGCGAGATTGTCGTTGATTAGAAAGTTGCCACCGAAGTCCATGTAGCCACGAGGAGCGGCCGGCTCGAGTAACGTGAA
>JBEKFN010000334.1:0-4887 GCA_050013295.1 Terriglobales bacterium | reverse complement strand
GAAGCAGCAGGCTGGTCCGGGGTTCGAGGCATGGTGGCGCAAAACATTAAATGATGGATTCATCGAGGGCTCGGCCTACGCACCGAAGGCGGTTTCGCTGAAGCTCCAGTCACTCCCCGCCGCAGCTGTTGTCGACAAGAACAGTCTCGAGGTCAATCTGCGCCGCGATCCCTCCGTCTACGATGGCCAATTCGCCAACAACGGATGGCTCCAGGAGTTGCCGAAGCCCATGTCAAAACTGACCTGGGACAACGCAGTCCTGATGGGCCCGAGGATGGCCGAGCGCGAAGGCATTAAGACCATGGACGTGGTCACGCTCGAGTTGAGCGGAGGGAGGATCACCGGCCCGGTCTGGATCCAAGCCGGCCATCCCGATCATTCTGTCACCGTAAACCTCGGCTACGGCCGACGCAAAGCGGGACGCGCCGGCACCGGCGCCGGATTCGACGCCTACGCGCTTCGGACAACGAATGCGCTCTGGTTCGCCACCGGCGGCAAGCTCACCAAGACCGGAGGCCACTATCAGCTCGCTTCCACCCAGGGCTACCAGACCATGGATACGGGCGACGGCGCGACTCGTCCGCTGGTCCGAGAAGCGACGCTAGAGGAATACCGCAAGGAACCCAAGTTCGCCCAGGCGGACGAGCCCCCGGCAACGCTCACGCTCTATCCCGGCTACGACTATAAGAAGTCACCGGACGCCTGGGGAATGACCATTGATCTCAACGCCTGCGTCGGCTGCAACAACTGCATCGTGGCCTGCCAGTCGGAGAACAACATCGCGGTGGTCGGCAAAGAGCAAGTGGTGAAAGGCCGCCACATGCACTGGATTCGCGTCGATGCGTACTATCAGGGCGACCGCGACGCCCCCAAGGCCCATTTCCAGCCGGTGCCTTGCATGCAGTGCGAGGATGCGCCCTGCGAACTGGTATGTCCTGTGGGCGCGACCGTCCATAGCAGCGAAGGCCTGAACGACCAGGTCTACAACCGCTGCATCGGCACCCGCTATTGCTCGAACAACTGTCCGTACAAGGTGCGCCGCTTCAACTTTCTGCTGTTCGAGGACTGGGAGACTCCGCAGTACAAGTTGATGCGCAATCCCGATGTCAGTGTGCGCAGCCGCGGCGTCATGGAAAAGTGCACCTACTGTGTGCAGCGCATCACCCAGCACCGCATTGACGCTGAAACCGCGGCGGTTCGCGAGAATCGCGAGTTCAAAATCGAAGACGGCTCGTTACAGACTGCCTGCCAGCAGTCCTGTCCGGCCGACGCGATCGTCTTCGGCAACATCAACGATCCAAACAGCCGGGTGGCGAAACTCAAGGCGCTTGACCGTAACTACGGGTTGCTGGCCGACCTGAATACCAGACCCCGCACCACCTACCTGGCGGAAATTCGCAACCCCAACCCTGAACTGGAAACGTAAGCGGAGCGCAAGTCAAGAGATGGCAGACGATCGGGACGAAGTCAGAGTTGCGAACGAAGTTGCGAAACAGCGGGCGCCCGTCATCGAGCCCGGGTATACGTTCGCCACTGTAACCGACAAGATCAGCTCCATCGTGCTGACGCGGCCGACCTCGCTCGGGTGGGTCGTCGGCTTCGGAGCCGGCTTCCTGGTCACGATGATGTTGCTGTACGCGCTCGGCTACTTGTTTATCAAAGGCGTTGGCATTTGGGGCATCAACATCCCCATCGGCTGGGGCTTCGCCATAGTCAACTTCGTGTGGTGGATCGGTATCGGGCATGCGGGCACGCTCATTTCCGCCATCCTTCTGTTGCTGCGGCAATCCTGGCGCAACTCCATCAACCGGTTCGCCGAGGCCATGACGCTGTTTGCGGTGGCTTGCGCGGGCATCTTTCCGGGGGTGCACACCGGTCGTCCGTGGCTCGACTACTGGATGTTCCCCTACCCCAACACCATGAACTACTGGCCGCAGTTCCGCAGCCCGCTTATATGGGACGTGTTTGCGGTCTCGACTTATTTCACCATCTCGCTCCTGTTCTGGTTCATTGGACTCATCCCGGACTTGGCCACGCTGCGCGACCGCGCCGAAAACAAATACACGCGGATCAGCTACGGCCTGCTCGCCATGGGATGGCGCGGCTCCGCCCGCCACTGGGCCCGATACGAGACGGCTTACCTGCTGCTCGCCGGCCTCGCCACTCCGCTCGTGCTCTCCGTCCACACCGTGGTCAGCTTCGACTTCGCGGTTGCGATTGTGCCCGGCTGGCACACCACGATTTTCCCGCCCTACTTCGTCGCGGGCGCCATTTACTCCGGCTTCGCCATGGTGTTGATGCTCGCGATCCCCATACGCAAGATCTACGGCCTTGAGGATTTCATCACGGACCGCCACCTCCAGAATTCCGCCAAGGTCATGCTCGCCACCGGCTGGATCGTGGCCTACGGCTATGCGATCGAAGCCTTCACCGGCTGGTACAGCGGCAACCGCTACGACCAGAATCTGCTTTGGAATCGTCTGCACGGCCCCTACGCTGACGTGTACTGGCTGTTGCTGATCTGTAACATTTTCCTCCCGCAGTTGCTGTGGCTTCGCAAGATGCGCACCAATCCGATGTGGCTCTTCCTGATCTCGTTCGTCATCCTGGTGGGCATGTGGCTGGAGCGATTCGTCATCATCGTGCTCAGCCTGTCGCGCGACTTCCTTACGTCGTCGTGGGGGATGTACTACCCAACGCGTTGGGATTGGATGACCTTTTTCGGCACCATCGGCCTGTTCCTGACCGCCATGTTCCTCTTCGTTCGGATCCTGCCGATGATCTCCATCTTCGAGATGCGCACGCTACTGCCGGAAGCGGAGGTGAAGGCCGAATGAAGCGCGTTCCAACCTACGGAATCATGGCGGAGTTCGCCTCGGCCCAGGATCTGGTCACGGCGGCCCGGCAAACGCATGAGGCCGGCTATCGGAAGATCGACGCCTACAGCCCCTTCCCGGTGGAAGAACTGGCCGATGCCATCGGATTCCACAAGAACAACGTGCCGCTGGTAACGCTGATCGGCGCCATCGTCGGCGGCCTCACGGGCTACCTGATGCAGTATTGGATGGCGGTGATCAGCTACCCGGTCAACGTGGGCGGCCGTCCCTATCATTCCTGGCCATCGTTCATCGTCATAACCTTCGAGATGACGATTCTGTTCGGCGGCATCTCGGCGGTATTCGGCATGCTCGCGCTGAATGGTCTGCCCATGCCTTACCACCCCGTCTTCAACGTCCCGCGCTTCGCGCTGGCGAGCAAGGACCGCTTTTTCCTGATCGTGTTTGCCTCCGATCCCAAATACGACGCGAACGGCACGCGCCAGTTCCTAGAAAGCCTGCACGCCCGCTCCATTTCGGAGGTCCCCGGTTAGGATCATGACGATCGTCCGAAGAAATGCGCGAAAATTTGCGCCGCTGCTGTTGCTGGCCCTGATGGCCAGCGTCGGCTGCCGTCTCGATATGCACGTGCAGCCGCGCTACAACCCGTTGGCGAAGAGCGATTTCTTCCCCGATCAGCGGGCGGCGCGTCCGCGGGTCGAAGGTACCGTGGCGCGCGGTGACGAGCGCGTCGACGCCTACTTCTATACCGGCAAGATCGGAAACCACGACGGCGAGTACATGCCGTTCCCGGTCACCCGGGAAGTGCTGCAGCGTGGGCGCGACCGTTTCAACATCTACTGCTCGCCCTGCCACTCGCGAGTGGGTGACGGGAACGGCATCGTCCCGTCGCGGGGCTTCGCGCGCAAGCCGCCTTCCTATCACATCGAGCGGCTGCAGAAGGCCCCGATCGGCTACTTTTTCGACGTAGCGACTAACGGATTCGGCATCATGCTGGATTATTCCGCGCAGATCTCTGTTCGCGATCGCTGGTGTATTGCGGCCTACATTCGGGCGCTGCAGTTAAGCCAAAACGCTACCGCGGCTGATGTCCCCGCGGGTCAGAGCGTCCCTTCGAAAACTCCGGAGTTTACGGAACCGGGTACGGGTGCGACTTTGCCGCAGACCATGCCGGGAAACATGCCGAACCCGAAAGCGGGGAAAGCGGAAACGGAATGAGCACGATACCCGCAGCGCAACTCGATCTCACGACGCCTCCGATCATCAAGGTCATCCAGAGGTGGTCGCTCGCCATCGGCGGCGCTGCGAGCCTGATCGCGCTTTACCTGGCCTTCACGAACCCGACGGTTTTCTTTCGCGGATACCTGCTCTCATACATGGATTGGTTGGGCATATGCCTGGGGTCGATGGCCATCGTCATGCTCCGTCACATGACCGGCGGCGGATGGGGCACGGTGATCCGGCGCATCCTCGGCGCCTCCATGCGCACGCTGCCGCTGCTGATCCTGCTGTTCATTCCTCTGCTCTTTGCCGTGCCCAGGCTTTATCCGTGGGCGATGCCACTCGATTCCATCAGGGATCCGGCCATTCGCGAGCACTTGGAAAAACATTCGTTTATCCTGCGGGATTACCTGAACTACCGCGGCTTCGTGATGCGCGCCGTGATCTACTTTGCGATCTGGTTCGTGCTACAATACCTCCTCAGCAAGTTTTCTTTCGAGCACGACCGTCCGCCTTTCGCCGACACCAGTGCGCGCTTCAAGATGGTAAGCGCCCCAGGCATCATCCTCTACGCGTTTACCATCTCGTTCGCCGCGATCGACTGGGTCATGTCGATCAACCCGAGCTGGGTCTCGACCATCTATGGCCTGCTGTTCGTGGCGGGCGAGTTGGTGTCGGCGCTGTGTTTTGCCATTGTCATCGAACGCATTCTCTACAACTATCAGCCCATGTCGGTTCTATTGCAGCCCAGTTTCGTGCACGACCACGGCAAATTCCTGCTCACATTCATCATGGTGTGGGCCTACTTCTCATTTTCGCAGTGGCTCAT
>JBEKFN010000333.1:0-4915 GCA_050013295.1 Terriglobales bacterium | reverse complement strand
GCGCGCTGGCGCCGCCATCGAGAAAAACTTCAGCTTCAACGGTCGGATTGCCACGCGAGTCAAGCACCTGGCGTCCGCGGATATCAGCAATACTGGTAAGAGGCATAAGTGCGTCCTTTATTCATCGGATTGATTTAGAAACATACTTGCTAATTGTAGAGACGCGGCTGGCCGCGTCGCTCACCTGCAAAGCGAAATTATATCGGACATGGAAAGATCCGGTCAGCCTGCTGGGACATGCCCCACCGAATCACCCGGTGGTCTATCCCCCGGTACCCCATCCGTTATTGTTCCTGATTTCCACCTCGCTTAAAGTCGAACTCAACATGAAGAACCGCACAGACACTCTGGAGATCGGGTCGCGCGCGCCGGATTTCTCCCTGGAAGCGGCCAACCGTGAGGGCACATTTACTCTCGGCGCTCTGCTCGCACAGGGCACGCTGATTCTCGAGTTTCTGCGCGGCACTTGGTGACCGAACTGCGTGAAGCGCATGACTCAGTTCGAGTCGCGGAGACGGGAAATTGAGGCAGCGAGAGCACAGTTGGCGTTCATTGCCGCCGAAAAGCGGGACGGCGTGTGGAAGCCGGGAAGATTCCTGGAGAAGCATCCCATCGCCAGCGTCTTTCTGCTCGATGAGGATCGGACCGTGACCAAAGCCTACGGCCTCCATCACGCGCTCGGCACCGATGCCATTAATATCGCGCACCCTGCCACGCTCGTGATTTGTCGCGACGGCGACCGCGGCGGCCTGGTGCGCTACATCTATTGCGGCGATAACCAGGCCGATCGCGCGCCGCTGGATGAGGTTTTAGGAGCTTTGCAGGGCCTTTGAGATTGGATGTTGAAAGAGATGCGGAATTGAACTTTTTAGGCAACTTTGGAGGCAACATGAAAAAGACACTTTCACTGACATCGCTCATCCTGATCGCAGGTTTCGCGTGGGCGCAAACTGCCCTGCCCGCCGGCACCGCCGTCAAGATGAAGCTCGAAACCACGCTCGCAACCTTCAGTTCGAAGGCCGGAGACCCGTTCTCGGCCAGAGTCACTGAACCCGTCATAATGGACGGAAAAACCGTGATTCCGATCGGCACGACGGTCGAGGGTCGCGTCACGAAAACGAATGAGCCGCGGCGCATTGCCGGCAGGCCCACCATCGCCATCTTCCCCGAACACCTTGTCCTTCCCAATGGAGACAGGTTCATGCTGAACGCTTCGCTGGTTGACACCAACGCCCGCCGCGGCACCGACGTCAACCCCGAAGGGCAGTTCAAAGGCGACGGCCACGACGCCAAAGATCTCACCGAAATCGGCATGGGCACCGGCGGCGGAATGCTCATCGGTGGACTAGCGGGCGGCGGCAAAGGCTTTCTCATTGGCGGAGCCGTCGGCGCCACCGTGACCGTCACGCACTGGCTCGGCAAGCACCGTTCCGCGATGCTTCCGGCAGGTACAGAATTGGTGATGGAATTGAGCCGTCCGATGACCATGAATGTGGTCGTCGCCAGCAGCGGCCAGTAGCAAGAATTAGACCGTGTGGGGACGGGGCGGAGCCTGCCCGGAGCGGAGCCGAAGGGCCCCGTCCAAGCGGGGCAAAGCCCCGCTTCCACACATGTCTGAACTATCAACCAGCCACTTGTTCTAACCGCTCACGGCCAGCAGATCCTCTTCCGACAGCAACTCCAGTTCGATCCACCCTTCAACCGGCAATGCATCAACCGGCAGATGGTTCTGCCACAGACTGAAGCGCAGCCGAAGCCGGACGGTCAGCACATCCGAACTTTTCGGTCCTCGCACCTTGTCAATTTCCAGCGGAGCCGCGAGCAGCCAGGTGAGGGGCAGGCGAAACTCAAAATTCCGGACGAGCGCCACCCGCGCTATATCTTTCGCATCCGTCGAATCTGCCACCACCGTTTCGCTCTGCGTCACTTTCCACGACTGCATGCGGCCTCCATCCACTGCCGCACCCAACCGCAGTTCGCGCCGGGGCTTGGCTGCATGATTAGCCCAGGACTCCAGATTCACCACCACTTCAAAGGCGTCTTCCGGCACTTTCCCGGCGAAATCCAAACGGCCATACACATACTGCTCGTCGATCCCGGCAAGCACTTCGTCCATCAGAAACTGCTTGCCGTGCATGGCGCCAGAGCGCCGGTCAGCCGTGTAACACGCCGCCCCCAGCCACTCGAAGTAGCGCACCATGTCGCCCGCCACTCTGGGATGGATGTAGGCGCTCTGCGGCGTGAACGAAGGCCGCGCCACTCCCCCGGCGATCGGCTGCGCCAGATAATCCGGCGGGCTCCCGCCCAACGCCTGGTAAACGTTCGACAGGTGTTTGCGATAGAGTTCGTCGAAGTCGCGGTCGTTCGCCGAGTGGTGCTCCGGTCCGTACCACCAGTTCCAGTCGCTGCCCTCGGCGATCAAGATTTCTTCAAACGCCAGCTTGCGTTGTTTCTCGGTTGCGTCCGGCGCCGCCTGCGCATAGAAATTGCGCGCATGATACAGGTAGTCCCAGGCCTTGTTGTCCTCTGGCGCTCCAATCCAAACGTTGAAGTTTGCGTTGATCCACGAGCCCGGCACCAGCGACTTCAGCGGACTGACGTTCTTGTGACGCGTGATCGCCTCCGTCACCGTCACCGCTTCCATCCCCGGATCCTTCTGCAAAGCGTCATAGAATCTCCGCAAAAATTCTCGCCCCGAACGCGGGTAGTATTCCCACGCATTCTCGCCGTCCAGAATGATTGGAACCACGGCATCTTGCCCATTGGCAAGAATCGGCTGCGCCGATTCCTTAATCTTATGGATGAGATTATTAGCGGCGTCTTGCGGCGGCATTCCCGAATACACGAATCCGATCAGGTCGGAAAGCGTGTGGTCGCGGAAAAGCAGATTCATCCGCGTATCGGCATTGGCGTTTTCGTAGCGATAAATCGTGTACAGCCGGTGCGCCCCGTCCGAATTCAGATGACCATAACCATCGCGCGAGAAATTCGTCCCCAGACTCCGCCCCAGCACGCCTTCGTCGGTCGCCATCCACTGCACTCCCAGCTGCTGTGCAATGGTCAACACCTCTTCAGAAACGCTGCCCTCCGACGGCCACACCCCTTGCGGCCGCATCCCAAACACTTTCTTGTGCAAATCCAGTCCGCGCTCCAGTTGCTCGCGAGCATCCTCAGGATGGCGATAGCGGTTCTGCGGCAAGGGCAGCCCCGGCGACGAAACCGCCCCCATCTGTGTGTCGCACACCAGCGGCAGAATCGGATGATAAAAAGGCGAAGTCGAAATCTCGATCAGTCCTTTCTTCGCTGCCTCCGCGTGCGCCGGCAGAACCCGGCCGAGCAGTTCGCGCTCCCGCGCGATCACGAAGCGCTGGTCTTCGAGCGTATAGTTCCGGCCTTTGCGAATCAGTTCCGCAACGTCTTTCTCCGCCAGAAAGTACTCGTCGAACCATCCAATCTGCGAGAGCACCTGCAAGTCGGTGAAGTCCTGAGTCTGAAAATATTTGTCCGCCCGCTCCGGCGAATCTCCCGCCCCGTGAAATTTCTCCCACAGCTCGCGGTACCGCGGATAGCGCCCGATGACATTCACCGTATTCGCCTGAAACAAGTACTCCAGCGCAAACCGCCGCTCCCCTTCGGTCAGGTCTTTCGCGGGCTTCGTCGCAACCTGCAGAAAAGGGTCCTGCGCCTCGCCCGAAACGTAATCCTGAATCTGCGCGATCAGCGAGGGCACCAGATTGAACGTCTGGTGCACCTGCGGGAATTCGTCCAGCAGCTTCACCATCCCGTAGTAGTCTTTCAAAGCATGGAGGCGCGTCCAAGGCAGGCGATACCGACCCGTCACCAGGTCTTTGTAGAACGGCTGGTGCTGGTGCCACAGGACGACAACTCGCAGTTGAGCCATGACTCCGGTTCCACTTAATACATCGGCGATTTTTCAGTTTAATTCATTCGTTGCTGGTGTGGGGGACCGGCGCCCCCGTGAGCCTGCCCTGAGCGAGCCGAAGGGTCCAAGCCGAGCGCACCGGGGCCCCCGTCAAGCCCGGTGTTGGCTTGACGGGGTGGAGCAGCTCGACAACTGCCCGTGGTCACAGCAACTTTGGATTCGCTATAGTGGTTTAGCTTGGTTGTCATGAACTCGAAACTCAAAGTCATCTTCTTCGACGTGGGCAACACGTTGCTGTTCCCCAATCGCGAGCGCATTCACGCGCCTCTCGCCGAACGCGGCATCGTGCCCGATGGCGAGCACCTGCGCGATCTGGAATGCCGAACCAAGAATCGGTTTGACGGAATCATGACCGGGACAATCAGCGACAACGGCAGCACCGACCACAGTTTTTGGCGGATCTTTTACTCTCAATTGCTCTCCGAGATCGGACTTAAGGACGACGCCATCCGCGACCAACTCGTCGCCGCCATTCAGAATTCCGGTAACTGGGACACGATTCGCCCCGGCACAGCCGAACAACTGCACGAGATCGGCGAGCGCTACCGGATCGCAGTGATCTCCAATGCGGATGGCAAAATCGCAGACGTGTTGCAAAAGTGCGGTATCGCCCATTGCTTCCGCACCATCACCGACTCCGGACTCGTAGGATTCGAGAAGCCGCACCCGGAAATTTTTCGCCAAGCCCTGCTGAGCATGAATGCCGCGCCCGAAGAGAGCCTCTATGTCGGCGACGTCTATTCCGTGGACTACCTCGGCGCCACCGGCGCAGCCATGCAAGCGCTGCTGATGGACGTCCCAGGCGCCTACCGCGACAAGGGAGTGCCGCGAGTTGAATCGCTCGCAGAACTGCAGATAGTCCTGCGCGAGAGCGAATCGACCGCGAGTTAGCTGATGGAGCGCCGGGCGTCCCCGCCCGGCCCGACCGGCGAGACGCCCGTCACTCCACCGTATGACTCATCACGCCGTCAC
>JBEKFN010000332.1:0-4946 GCA_050013295.1 Terriglobales bacterium | reverse complement strand
TGGAGTTCTTCCAGCATGCGCTGTCGAAGTGGGGTCGTCATAACGCCTCCTAAGCGTGATGACCCCACTTTATGCGTTGGAACAACTTACGGTTCTTCTGCCGCAAAGCGGCTTCGTTCAACGTCCTTTATCATTCATGATCCGGATGGGCCTGAGTACCGCCTGGCGATGCCTGAACCTGAAATCCGGCACACAACTGGCGCACAGCCAACTCGAATGATTAGGTTCCACGTGCGGACGAGAGAGAGTCCGGCTGATGGGCCGTCAGTACGTTCCACGTCCTACTGATTGGTCTTTTCCAATGGAGTCCAACCGCCCTCATCAGGGGATTCGTTACACCTGCGCCCCGCGAAGTTGGCTCCAGCCGCTCAGGAAACGGAGCCGATCAATTACAATCCCTTGCCGAGGGGAAATTCATGGCAAATCTAAATGGACTGGCGTCCATCGTGTCGGAGTTGAGGGTACCAGCCAACTCACCCCACCGCCATCGACCTCCATTAAAGACCGACCCAGCGTCCTCCGACAGCGCTCAACGAGTCCGTCTCGAAATTGGTATGATCGACCCTGCGTCTGCCAGAGATGAGACCGCTCGACGGCATCACCGTTCTTGATCTCAGCCGCCTGCTTCCGGGCGGAGCGGCGACCTTGCTGCTCGCCAATTTCGGGGCCGAGGTGATCAAAATTGAGGAACCTGGAACGGGCGATTACGGGAGGTCCAGCCCGCCGTTCCTGCACGGAGAAGGCGCCGTCTTTCACCTCCTGAACCGCGGAAAAAAGAGCGTCGCGCTGAACCTGAAGGATGCGCGCGATAGGGAGACGTTCCTGGGCCTCGCATCGCGCGCCGACGTACTGGTTGAGAGCTTTCGGCCTGGCGTCATGGCGCGGTTGGGGTTGGCTTATGAAATCCTACACGCTCATAACGAGCGGCTGATTTACGTCGCCATAACCGGTTATGGCCAGCACGGCCCGCATAGTCAGATGGCCGGGCACGACATCAACTATCAGGCGGCCGGCGGGGTGCTGGACATGACCGGTGGAGAAGGCGGGCCGCCCGTCATCCCGGGCATACAGATCGCGGACCTGGCCGGCGGCGCCATGCACGCGGTGATCGGAGTGTTGCTGGCTTTGGCGGCGCGAGCGCAAACCGGCCGGGGGCAAATGATCGATGTCTCGATGCTGGAAGGCGTGGCGTGGCTCCTGCCGGTGGCGCTCGCCCTCTATCAGGCGACAGACAACGTGCCGGAGCGCGGGGCCGGCATTCTGACGGGACGCTATGCCTGTTACCATCTGTACCGCTGCTCCGATGGCCGTTGGATTTCCGTGGGCGCGCTCGAGCCGAAATTCTGGGCCGCGCTGTGCCGAGCGCTGGGCTGTGAGGAGTTCATTGCTGACCAATTTGCCGACGGCGTGCGGCGCAAAGAAATTGTCGCGGTGTTTTCCCGCACATTCGAGACCCGGGCGGCACACGACTGGTTCGAATACTTGAAACCCTATGACACCTGTGTTGCCCCGCTCCAAAACGTAGCGGAAGTGGTGCGGGACTTTGGGCTGAGCGAAGGCGAGAGTATGGTCCTGCCGAAACTGAGCGACACGCCGGGACGCCTCGGTAGCACGCCGCCGAGTCTCGGCCAACACACGAGTGAGGTGCTCGGATCGCAATGATCGGAATCACCGGTTATTCGGTTTACGTCCCCCAGTTCCGCATTCGACGGGAGACGATCGCGGCAACCTAGGGCAGTACTCCGGATCCCGACTGCAAGCCAGTCCGGGATTACGATGAAGACTCGCTGACCATGGGCCAAACCGCAGCATGGAGACTGCTGGAGAGTAGCCCTGCGATCCGCGGCCTGGCCTGATCGCCGCCTTCGCCGAGGTTCCCGCGCAGATCTTTACGGCTGATTTCGGCGGCTCGCTACGTTGTGACGGGACCGCTCTTCGCATGGCGCTCGAGTGCGGGAGGCCGCGATCGTCGCTGCTATCCTGAACACGATCGGCGCGGGAATCTTAGAGATCATGAAGGAGATCGTCGCCAAGGAAGAAAGGGTCTGAAGATCCCGGAGAGGTGCCGCATGTTGTCAACGATGCCCGATTATCCGCTGACCATCGTGCGGCTTTTTCAACATGGCGCGAAAATCCACAGCGCAAGCCAGGTGGCAACCTGGACCGGAGAGGGTGTCCACTGTACGAGCTTCCGCGAGTTGGCGTCTCGCGCCGGAAAACTGGCGGCCGCGCTTCGCCGCATCGGTGTCCGGCCCGGAGACCGCGTCGGAACTTTTTGCTGGAACACGCCGGAGCATCTGGAGGCGTACTTCGCCGTGCCCTGCATTGGTGCAGTGCTGCACACGCTCAATCTTCGGCTGTTTGCCGATCAACTGGCTTACATCGTCAATCACGCAGAGGACCGCGTGGTGATTGTCGATGAATCTCTGGTGCCCGGGCTCGCCAAAGTGGCGAAGGGTCTGAAGTCAGTGGAGTACTACATCGTGATCGGCGCCGGAGACGGGTTGCCCGGCGATGTTTTGAGATATGAGGATTTGCTGGCGGCGGAGCGTCCCAGCTATGAATGGCCGGAAATCGACGAGCGGTCGGCGGCGGGCATGTGCTACACCAGCGGCACCACTGGGAATCCGAAAGGCGTCGTATACAGCCACCGTTCGACCTTTCTGCATTCCATGACCCTGTGCGAACCTTGGGCGTGCGGCCTGACCGATCGTGATCGCATACTACCTATCGTGCCCATGTTTCATGCCAACGCGTGGGGGCTGCCCTACGCGGGATGGATGGCAGGTTGTGATTTCCTGTTGCCTGGCCGTTTCCTGCAGGCCGAGCCGCTGTGCCGAATGATCGAAAGCTGCCGGCCTACGGTTGCTGCCGCTGTCCCCACCATCTGGAACTCTGTGCTCGGCTACGCCGAATCGATGCCGGTGGATTTTTCATCGATCCGAGTGGCGCTATGCGGCGGGTCTGCCGTACCACGCAAATTGGCGGAGCAGTTTTTGCACAAACACGGCGTCAGAATCGTGCAGGCGTGGGGCATGACCGAGACCAGTCCGCTGGCTGCCATGGCCCATCCTCCCAAGAACTGCACAACCGACGAAGAAATCAACTGGATGACGAAATCGGGCAGGCTCATCCCTGGAGTTGAGTTGCGGCTCTGCCTCGGGGACACGGTGCTGGACTGGGACGGCAAGTCGGTCGGTGAGATCGAAGTGCGCGGGCCGTGGGTGACAGCTTCTTATTATGGCGATCCATCGCCCGAGAAGTTCCACGACGGCTGGTTACGGACAGGCGACATCGGCACAATCGACGAGCTTGGGTACATTCATCTGACCGATCGTGCGAAGGACGTGATCAAATCCGGAGGCGAATGGATTTCATCCGTAGAGCTGGAAAGCGCGCTCATCGACCACCCGGAGGTGCTCGAAGCGGCGGTGATCAGCGTTCCCGACAAGCAATGGGATGAGCGACCGCTGGCCTGCGTGGTGCGGAAGCCCGGTTCCAGAATCACCGCTGATGCCCTCAGAGCCTATCTGACCGGCAGAGTCGCCAAGTGGTGGATCCCGGAAAGATGGGCGTTTATTGAAGAAATACCCAAAACCAGCGTAGGAAAATTCGATAAGAAGGTGCTTCGCGCCGCACACAAGAAAGGAGCGATCGAGGTACACACAACACGTGAACCATGAGGTCTTGAACCAGCCGTCGAACGCGATTCTGAGTTTCACATTTGCCGTTACCGTACACTACCCTCAACCGTTTGCCTCTCATCAGAGGAGTCCTTGCACTCTTAGACTTACTCCCCTTGTGAACCTGGCTCCAGTCACTCAGGAAACGGAGCCGATCAATTACAATCCCATGCCGAGGAGGATTCATGGCAAATCTAAAGGGACTAGCGGGCTTTGTGTCGGAGTTGCGGTCGGTGAGAACGAATCTGGCGAATGAACTTCGTCATGTTGACGCCGCTCTTTCCGTTCTGGGCAAGTTTGGCGGCGGGCGTAATTCCACCAAACCGGCGCACACCATGTCGGCTGCCGCTCGTAGGAAGATCAGCGTGGCGCAGAAAGCGCGATGGGCAAAGGCGAAAGGTCACGCGCCGAAACCTAAGCGCACAATATCAGCGGCGGGCAGAAGGAGGATCGCGGCGGCACAAAGGGCGCGGTGGGCGAAGATACGGGCGGGGAAGAAGTAGGATGCTTAGAAGCCCAGCGGAGCCTGCGAGCATGAGGCAGGCTTTCATACTCAGTGCCCGGTCTACTCTCACATCGTAGTCGCGGAAGCTTAACGAAATCAGCAGGAGCTATTTGCCCGACCTGAATTAGAAAGGAGTCATGTTCATGAGTCTCCCCACAATTCACCGCGTCGTCACCGGGCACGATGAGAATGGCAAGGCCATCGTCTCCTCGCAGGGGCGGCTGCCCACTGTGGTTGAGATCGCGGCAGTTCCGGGGATGGTGTTCCATGAGGTGTGGGCCACCGCTGGCAATCCGGCAGCAATCGACAACGGCATCGACCCAACGCTCATGCCACTCCGCTTGCTGCCGCCCAAGTTCGGTACCCGCGTTCGCTTTGTGGACTTTCCGTCCGAAACGCCGGACGTTCTGGTGCGTGGCAGCGAGAAGGCTGAGGACGCATTCGCGCAGATCGGCGACGTGGCGGCGTTGACCATGAAGACCGATTCGCCGCACCCGCTGATGCACCGAACCGAAACCGTGGACTACGGGATCGTTATCGAGGGCGAGATCACTCTGGTGCTCGATGATTCTGAGGTGTTGCTCAGTCCCGGCAGCGTAGTAGTGCAGCGCGGCACAAACCATGCGTGGGCGAACCGCTCCGGGCGGCCGTGCAGGATGCTCTTCGTGCTGGTGGACGGAACCTACGATCCAACCATCGCCGCCACGCTCGCTGGGCGCTGAACGGCACATTCCCCCAGTTGTCTGATGATTCGGTCC
>JBEKFN010000331.1:0-4949 GCA_050013295.1 Terriglobales bacterium | reverse complement strand
ACATCGTTCATGGAAGTGGCATCGTATCCCTGCTGTTGAAAGAGTCGGGCGGCGGTGCGCAGGATTTCCTGGCGGGGTTCCTGGAGGAGTCCCTGACGAGGTTTCTGGGTAGGTCCGACGGTAGCTTCGCGAAGCATCTCCAGAGATGGTATCGCGGAATAGGGTCCGGGCTCTACAAGCGAATCTCGCGGCGCCGCTTGAAGACCACGCTAAGGCGGCCCTGACGCGAACCGGCGGCTGTCTAGAATAGGCGCTGGGGAATCCAAGATTGACACCGGGAGGCAGAGGTGGGTAGCATCACTAACACCGACCGGCCAGACAGTTTATTACCTTCAAACATGATCCAGCATTTCAGCCAACATATTCTGACGAACATATTTCAACGAACGTCTTTTAACGAACATCGATAAGGAGTTTTCCCGTGGCCACAGTCTTTTATCAAAACGATGCCAATCCTTCCGCGCTGCAGGGCAAAACCATTGCCGTTTTCGGGTACGGGTCGCAGGGACACGCGCAAGCGCAGAACCTGCGTGACAGCGGCTACGACGTGATTATCGGGCTCGATCCCGAACGGGGCTCGGCGCAGCAGGCGCGCGCTGATGGCATGACCGTGGTCGCTCCGGCGGAAGCCGCCGAGCGCGCCGACTGGATACAGATTCTCACGCCCGACGAGACTCAGGCCGCCTTCTACGAATCGGCCATCAAGCCGCATCTGCGCAAAGGGAAGATTCTCGGCTTCTCGCATGGCTTCTCGATTCACTTCAAGACCATCAAGCCTCCGAAAGATGTGGACGTGGTCATGATTGCGCCGAAAAGCCCGGGCCATTTGCTGCGCCGCGTGTATTCGCAAGGCGGCGGCGTGCCTTCGCTGCTGGCCATTCACCAGGACGCGAGTGGACGCGCGCATGAATACGCGCTGTGCTACGCGCACGGCATCGGTTCAACGCGCGCCGGCGTGTTGCAGACCACCTTCCGGGAAGAAACCGAGAGCGACCTATTCGGCGAGCAGGCAGTGCTCTGCGGCGGATTGACTTCGCTGATGCAGAAGGGCTTCGAGACGCTGGTGGCAGCCGGTTACGCTCCTGAGATCGCCTACTTCGAGTGCGTGCACGAAGTGAAGCTGATCGTCGACCTGATCTACGAAGGCGGGCTGAGCCGGATGCGCTATTCGATTTCGAACACAGCGGAGTACGGCGACCTCACCCGCGGCGAAATGGTTGTGGGAGATGCAACGCGCAAGGCAATGAAGAAAGTGCTGAAGCAAATCCAGAACGGACGCTTCGCCAAGGAATGGATTGAAGAGAACAAGCAGGGCGGCAAAAAGTTTGCCGAGCTGCGCGAGGCCGCAAAGCAACATCCGATTGAAAAAGTAGGTGAGCAGTTGCGTGCGATGATGTCGTGGCTGCCGTCGGAGAAGAAGAAGGTGGTGAATGCATAAAAGAGCAACGGAGCGCCGGGCGTCCCCGCCCGGCCCGCCGAACTGACGGACGGGCGAGACGCCCGTTCCTCCATCGTCTCAGCAATTCAGTTACACTGTCCTGTTCTGCATCACTCCCATGGACATCGACCTCAAACATCGCAGTCGCAGCATCACTGACGGGCGCGACCAGGCTCCAGCGCGCGCCATGTACAAAGCCATCGGTTTCACCGACGACGACCTAGCCAAGCCTCTCATCGCCGTAGCCAATACCTGGATCGAGACCATGCCGTGCAACTTCCACCTGCGCCGGCTTTCGGCCAAGGTGAAAGAAGGGATTCGCGCGGCGGGCGGCACGCCGATGGAGTTCAACACCATCGCCATTTCCGATGGCGAGACCATGGGCACCGAGGGCATGAAGGCGTCGCTCGTAAGCCGCGAGGTGATTGCCGACTCCATCGAACTGGTCTGCCGCGGACAGCTTTTCGACGCGGCGGTCTGCATAGTCGGTTGCGACAAGACCATACCAGCGGCGGCCATGGCGCTGGCGCGAATGAACCTGCCCGGCCTGGTGCTCTACGGCGGAACGATCATGCCCGGAAAGTTTCGCGGCAAAGACGTGACCGTTCAGGATGTGTTCGAGGCGGTCGGTGCGAATGCGGCAGGAAAGATGAGCGATGCGGATCTGCTGGCGCTCGAGAACGTGGCGTGTCCCGGAGCGGGCGCATGTGGCGGGCAGTACACCGCGAACACGATGAGCACGGTGATGGAATTGATCGGCCTCTCGCCGATGGGATTCAACGGCATTCCGGCGATGGACCCGCGTAAGGACGAGGTCGCATTCCGCTGCGGCGAAGTGGTGATGAACCTTCTGAAGCAGGGGATTCGTCCAAGCGATATTTTGACGCACGCGGCGTTCGAGAACGCGATCGCGGGCGTGGCCACGACGGGCGGCTCGACCAACGCCGTGCTCCATCTGCTAGCGATCTCCCGCGAAATGGGCCTGACCCTGGACATCGACGATTTTCAGCGGGTCAGTGAGCGCACGCCGCTCTTGGCGGATCTGAAGCCTGCGGGAAAATTCGTGGCGGCGGATGTGGACGCAGCGGGCGGCATTCCCGTGATTGCCAAGCGGCTGCTCGACGGCAAATATGCAAACGGTTCGACGATGACGGTGACCGGAAAGACATTTGCCGAAGAAGCGAACCGAGCGCAAGAAACTGCTGGACAGACCGTGATCGCTCCTTTAAGTAAGCCGCTGAAGGCCACAGGCGGACTGGTGATCGTGAAAGGCAACCTCGCTCCTGGCGGCGGAGTGGTGAAGATGAGCGGCCACGAACGGGCGTCGCAAACCGGGCCGGCGCGCGTCTTCGATTCCGAAGAAGCGGCGATGCAGGCGGTCACTAGCAAGCAGATCAAGGCTGGCGATGTAGTGGTGATCCGCTATGAAGGTCCAAAGGGCGGACCCGGCATGCGCGAAATGCTGAGCGTGACCGCCGCGATTGTGGGCGAAGGTCTGGGTGAGAGCGTAGCACTGATCACCGATGGACGGTTCAGCGGCGCAACCCGCGGTCTGATGGTCGGCCACGTCGCGCCAGAAGCGGCGCTGGGCGGGCCGATTGCCGCGATTCGCGAGGGCGACCGCATCACCATCGACACCAAGATCCGAAGGCTGGAGCTGGAGATTTCCGATGCCGAGATTGCAAGACGGCTGGCGGTATGGAAGGCCCCGGCGGCGAAGTATAAAACCGGCGTCTTCGCGAAGTACGCAGCGCTGGTGAGGTCGGCGTCCGAAGGAGCAATTACCACCCCCCCGACTCACGTAGGGACGGGCCCAGCCCGGCCGGCCTGAATGCCGCACATTTTGTGACGAATGTTCCACGTGGAACGTTATACTGGTTATAGTGTACGTACATATGTATACATGTATTCGGCGCAAGTAAAACCACGGAAACGGGTTACGGCCCGTCGGAAGAAACGCCAAAACCCGTTGATAATGCTCGGAGGTCGGGTGTGGCTAAACAGCCACTAGTGGGTATTTCTTGCACTGTAATTATTACGCACTCATTATTTGGCGGGCAGACATTGCGACGGGGCGCGGAATCCCAACCATGCGCAAAAGGCCGCGCAAGGATGGAGCACCCGCTTCAGCGATGCTGTAAGAGGCCGCGCTCGCGTCCCTCAATGAGCGCAATTCCGATTTTTATTAGCGACGAGCGGGCGCCCTTTCCAGTTCGATCCGCAGAGCGCAGAATTCAAGTCCAAAACAAAAACCCGAGCGATCGCGAACGATACCGGCGACACGGATCGTCCTGCCGGTGGTTCGGAACTCGACTTCCATCAGCTCGCCGGGCTGCAGATTGACGCCAGCGTAGAGTTCCATGCCGGTGCGGCTTAACATAGAAACCAATCCGGGCACAACTATGTTTGTGGCGCCGGGGACCGCGATGAAGACAGGTGTGTGCATACGATATCGGGTGTATCGGCGAGTGTTGGTCGAGTCCGTTTTCAAGGTAGTTAAGTCACACACAAACTACTTGAGCAAGCTGAAGTGCAGCAGGTATGCCGCAGTAGCCAGACCGATCATTAGCATGCCAACCAGTTCCGCTACCTTGAACCGCCAACGCCGCCGCTCGCTGTGCTGCGACGAGGCAGCGCGCAGTTTCTCCATCCAATCCGGCTCGGCTTCGTTCTGACTTGAGCGCTGCCCGACGAGCGCTCCGAGGCGGCGGTGATCGTCGGCCGCAAGCGAAACGAAGCGGAAGGGCTGCAACCCATTGGTGACCGGGCTCAGCATCTCTGCGCCTCCGAGCACGGCGCCGGCGCCGGTCAAGAATATCAATTTGACCTGCGATCCTTGGACGACGGGCTGAGAGAGCGAAAGCAGACCACCGCTGACAGAAATCACCTGGAGGTTGGCCCCGGTCGTCTTGCCATTTGCAAACCGAAGCACGGCTGGATTTTGACCCTCGAGATGAGCACGCGGGAAACGCCAAAGCGGGCGGGATTGGGGGAGGTTAGCCATAATCTAGCGCCAGTATGTGGCGGAAGTGGTTACTAACAGAAGATTACGAAAGTGGGGGTCCGGATGGTTACGAGCTTTGGGGCGCGGCCCCCGTTGGCGCTCCACACCACCAACAGGACCGCGCGACCACAGACACTCCATTTCTGTAGTGACCGAAAGCCATGCACTAACGGTTCGATTTCTCACTTGGGTGCGAGAGAAATGTGAACTGGAGCACCGGCCTGCCGCGCAGTGAGCTCCATCGAGATCGGCGCTTGTAGCTTCGGACAAGTTTCACGGCGTCCGCGTGTACGGATCCGCTTACAACTTCTTAAGTTGACCGTGCGCGAGATTGCTGACGCAATCGAGCGATGTCGCTGCATTGGCCGGTTGTGAGCGTTATCGAGAGTAGAGTCGAGAACAGGCGCAGTGACTGTAGTCTCCCGGTGGTTATTTGACTGGGCTTTCGCCGCGTCACCTCAGTCCGGTTTGGCCTGGTTCCTGTTTCCTGTTCCCGCTCATCGAACC
>JBEKFN010000330.1:0-7527 GCA_050013295.1 Terriglobales bacterium | reverse complement strand
TGCTTCAGAACCCACGCTTCGGAATCGAGGCCGCAGCCGGCGATGGCACTGGCTGTGCCTGCTGCTGCTCGCAGCATCGGCCCTCGCCCAGACCTGCCAGAGCGCCGCGGACATGGCTGCCCCGGTGCGCACGGCGCTCGAAACCGCGGCCCAGCGCTATTTCGAAATGTCGGCGCGCGGCGATGTGGCTGCCCTGCAGCAGAACTCCATCGCCTCCGTGGCCGCCAGCTTTACGGGAATCGAAGCCGCAGTCAAAGAGAACCAAGCCGCCTTCGCCGGGGCAAAGGCAACGGTTCGGCCGCCCTTTTTGCTGACCGCCGATGGCCCCGAACCGCTCGCCCGCGCTGAATTTCTGTGCGGAGTATTCGGGCGGTCGGGTCAGACGAAAGACAGCGCCGTATTTGTCCTGAATAATCTGCCGCCCGGCAAATACGGCGTGACCATTCTCGACGTGAACGGCGGCCCGGATCCGCGGACGCTGGCTTTCGTCCTACAGCAGGTCGGCGCCGACTGGAAACTGGCGGGCTTTTACGCCAAAGCCTCGCAGGCGTCCGGACACGATGCCGCATGGTTCACGCAACAAGCCCGCGATTTCAAGGCTAAGGCACAGATTCACAACGCCTGGTTGTATTACCGTGAGGCGAGCGCCCTGTCCGCTCCCGTGGACTTCATGAGCACGCTCGCCACCGACAAACTCTACGACGAGGCCCAAGCAGCCCAACCCGCCGATGTACCCGCGAACGGAAGCCCTCTCGATATGAGCGCCGGCGGCAAGGTCTATCATCTGACCGATATCTTTCCGCTGGCCGTGGGCAACGATCTTGACGTGGTAGTAAAGTATCAATCCGCCGATGTATCGAATTCCGCGCTCACGTTTCAGGAAAACACGGCCGTGATCAAGACACTGGTAGCGAAGTTTCCCGAATTTCGCGAAGCCTTTGCCGGAGTAGTGGCGCGAGCCGTCGACTCCTCCGGCCGCGACTACGGTACGCTTATGGCGATGAAGGAGATCAAGTGATTGAATCATTGAGTCATTGAGTGATTGAATCATTGAGTCATTGAGTGATTGAATCATTGAGTCATTAAGTCATTGAGTCGCTAGCCAAATGATTCAATGCGTCAATGATTCAATGCTCTCTCCAGTTGCCTTCGCCATCCCGCGGGATTACTATTTCTCAAGTTCAGTTCGCCGCAACGTACCTCTCTCACTCAATTTCATTCTAAGGAGGATGTATGGGAATTGCAATTTCGCCAATCCAGATTGATTCGCGGGTCAGCGACTTCATCGGGAAGCCGCGCAAAATGCTGATCGACGGCAGGTGGGTGAATGCCGCGTCGGGCAAGACTTTCCCAACCTATAACCCTGCTACCGGCGAAGTCCTGGCGCATGTCGCGGAAGGCGATCGGCAGGACATTGATGCGGCCGTGAAGGCCGCCCGCAAGGCATTCGACAGTGGTCCCTGGTCGCGCCTCACGGCTTCCGAGCGCGGCAAGTTGGTGTGGAAGCTGGCCGACCTGCTCGAAGAGCACACCGAAGAATTCGCCACGTTAGAGACACTGGATAACGGCAAGCCGCTCACCATAGCCCGGGGCGCCGATGTTCCGCTCGCCGTCGATATGTTCCGCTACATGGCGGGATGGGCGACCAAGCTCGAAGGCACAACCATTCCGCTCTCGGTGCCGTATACGCCCGGCGCCAACTACCACGCCTACACGCTGCGCGAGCCGGTCGGCGTGGTGGGCCAGATTATCCCGTGGAATTTCCCGCTGCTGATGGCGGCGTGGAAACTGGCGCCCGCGCTGGCCTCGGGATGCACGGTGGTATTGAAACCGGCCGAACAGACGCCGCTTTCCGCGCTGCTTCTGGGCGAGCTGATTATGGAAGCCGGATTCCCCGAGGGCGTGGTCAACATCGTTCCGGGATACGGCGAGACGGCGGGCGCGGCTCTGGCAGCGCACGATCTGGTCGATAAAATTGCGTTTACCGGATCGACGGAAGTGGGCAAGCTTATCGTTCACGCAGCCACGGGAAATCTGAAAAAAGTTTCGCTCGAATTAGGCGGCAAGTCGCCGAACGTCGTGTTCCAGGATGCCGACATGGATGTGGCAATCGGCGGTGCCGCGAGCGCGATTTTCTTCAATCACGGACAATGCTGCTGCGCCGGTTCGCGTCTGTTCGTGGAGCGCCCGGTGTTTGATCGCGTGGTGGAAGGCGTGGCGGCGAAGGCCAAGAAGATTCGGGTTGGCTCGGGCCTGGCGCCGGACACGGCCATGGGTCCGCTCGTCTCCGAGGAGCAGTTGCAGCGGGTGTGCAACTACCTGGAGATTGGCTTGTCGGAAGGCGCGACTGCGGTGACCGGCGGAAAGAAGCTCGGCGACAAGGGATATTTTGTCGAGCCGACCGTGCTGGTGAACACGAAAGACAACATGCGCGTGGTGCAGGAGGAAATCTTCGGACCGGTGGTGACGGCGATTCCGTTCGACAATCCGGAGGAACTCATGCCGCGCGCCAACGGCACGGTGTACGGCCTGGCGGCGGGCATCTGGACCAAGGACATTTCGAAAGCGCACCGGCTGGCGTCCGCACTGCGCGCCGGAACCGTCTGGATCAACTGCTATAACATCTTCGACGCCGCGCTGCCCTTCGGCGGCTACAAGCAATCCGGTTGGGGACGCGAGATGGGCAAAGATGTCCTTAACCTCTACACGCAGACCAAGGCGGTGTGCGCAAGGCTGTAGTCTAGTAGGCTCGTGGAGGGACGGGCGCCCTCGCCCGTCCAAGCCGAGCGCGCAGCTCGGCCTACCGCAGTGAAGCGAGGGCAGCTCAAGCCCAGCCCGGGGAGGGGCGGCCTAGCTTAGCCCTGCGTTTCAGCGCGGGGTAAAGCGGAAACGACGACTCAAGTCCCGGAGGGACGACCGTAGTTTTACGTACACGTTGCGGGCCGTCCCTTTTTTTCTGCGTCGAGACTTGTGCAGGACGAAACTGGAGGCGCGGGTGAGAATCGAACTCACGATAGAGGTTTTGCAGACCTCGGCCTTACCACTTGGCTACCGCGCCGGATGGTTCTCTAATAGCTCTCTAGAACGACACGCTGAAACGAAAAGCCCTCGCAGCAGCAGGGCTTCAAAAACTGGAGCGGGAGACGGGATTTGAACCCGCGACTTCGACCTTGGCAAGGTCGCACTCTACCACTGAGTTACTCCCGCTCGTCGTCATATTTTACAGTACTAGCGCATTTGGTGCCAATTTCCTGCATCCGTAGCCGATGACATGAAGCACTAGGGGTACTTGACATCCTTAAGCTCGCCGCCGCAAAATATCGCCAATTCAGGGAAAACCACATTCCCTCTCAAGGGTCGAACAGTTGACACGTTTATGACGCTTAGCCAGCCCTCGCCATCCTCCCAGAAGAAAGTCAGTCCCGAACAGTGCAAGCATCCGCAGGTGCAGATCGTCTCCCGCGACGAAGAATCCGAATATGTGGAATGCCAGGAATGTGGGGACGTTTTCGAGTCCAGCGAATTGAAGGACATGGCAATCGAGGAAAAGAAAGCGCCCGACGAAGAGTGAAGAGTGACGCACGTCCGAGCGCGCTTAGCAGCCCGCGGTGCCAGTACGATTTGTATCAAGGGTATGCCTTCAGGCATACCGTAAGTGCCGTGTTGTCGGAGCGCCTTTTAGGCGCTGTTTTGGGTACTGGAGTTTTCACCGCAGGCCGTTAGCCGATCGCGATCACCTTTCTATTTGGTCAATGGCGGCTTTAAGCAGCTGAGGGCAGCCGCGGCCCGCAATGCGACTTTTTCTGCAGCCTGTTTAGCCGTGGCGCTCAGACTGCGGCCCAAAAAGCACTTTTTCCGCAAGCTCAGTAGCGGATCCGCCTGTGCCCGAAACATAACCGCCTCCCCAACCCCGGCTGCCGTATTCTGAAGCAGTGAACGGGAGAACGTGGAAGGCGTGGCTGGTTCCCGGCGGCTTGCTATTGGCGCTGGCGGCGGCGCTCGTCAACAGCTCTCTGTTTGTCCAGGTCGCGCCCTCGCTGCACTTCTACTACGTCTGCGCGTTCGCCGCCGGATTGGTTCTTGCCTGGCGTTTCAATTCCAGCCGCGTTCTGTTTTCCCTGCTGGTTCTGCTGGTCGCGCATCGCGCGGTCGACTTCTTCGCCGCTGGCCAGTTTAACGTTAGATCCGTTTCCACCGGACCCGGACGCACCGCCGTAGCCCTCTCCGCCCTGCTCATCCCGCTGAACTTCATTGTCTTCGCCGCGATGCGCGAGCGCGGCCTGATCATTGCCGGAATCGCTCCCCGCTTTGGATTGCTCTTCCTCGAATCGGTTGTCTTCGCCGTGCTCTGCCGGCCGGAGAATAGCCCAGCCAATCCACCTCATCCCGGCGCCGCCGCGATCCCGCTCTGGATTCTACTTCTATTGACCTTCGTAGCGGCCATCGCCGTGTTCGTCCGGCGTTTTTTTCAAACCCGCAAGCCCATCGAGCCCGGCTTTGTCTGGTCGGTGGCAGCCGTTTTCATGTGGCTCCAATTCGCCCCAGTCGGCAAGGCATCGGACGCCTACGTAGCCACCGCCGCTCTAATCCTGGCCGCCTCGCTGATCGAAACGTCCTACGTGCTCGCCTACCACGACGAGTTAACCGGCATCCGCGGACGCCGCGCCTTCAACGAGTCCCTGCTTTCGCTCGACCAGCAATATGCCATAGCCATAGTCGATATCGACCATTTCAAAAAGTTCAACGACACCTACGGACACGACGTAGGCGATCAGGTGCTGTGCCTGGTGGCCAAGCGTCTATCGCAGGTTTCCGCTGCGGAGGCGAAGAGTTCGCCATAGTCTTCCGCAACACCTCCGCCAAAGAAGCCTTCGACCATCTCGACGCGCTGCGCCAGATCATCGAGAAATCCACGTTTCAGATGCGCGGTTCTGAAAGAAGAGCCGAAGCAAAAGCCGAGAGAACGGCCAACGCAAGCGCCGAGAAAAGCAGCAATCGCCGCGCAGGTGAGTTGGATCGCAGAAAGCCCGCAAAAAAGAAAGCAGGCTTACGTAGGGACGGACGCATTCGTCCGTCCAGCGGAGCGCAGCTCCGCGCAAACCAGCAACCCGATCATCTATCCGTGACAGTCAGCATCGGAGTGGCCGAGCCCAGCACCCGCTATCGCCAGCCCGAGCAGGTAATCCAGGCAGCCGACCAGGCTCTCTATCGCGCCAAGAATAAAGGAAGGAACCGGGTAGAACTGGCCTCCACAGCCCCGCTAAGGCTGGCCGAGAGCAAGCGCGTGAAAGCATCGCGGCTCTGACAGCTTGCGGAAGAACTCTACCTTCATTTGATTTTGGGTGGCGCAGCGGTTTACCGCTGCGATAAGGAACTGCTCGATTTCAACGTGTGGACCGAACAGAAGCAAATCGAGAAGCTGCGTTACATGCATCGTAACCCAGTGAAGCGTGGACTAGTCGACCGTCCAGAGCAGTGGGAGTGGAGCAGCTTTCGATCCTACCTTTTCGGAGAGACCGGCCCGGTACGGGTGAGATCTCAGGAGTGGCCGTTGGAGATCAAGGCTCGTCCAGTCGCGACCTTTGGTGAGGGAAACGCTGCCAGCCTCCCCGTCATTCGCAGTGGCCCACTCATTCGCAAAGAACGCGAATGAGTGGGGCACCCGGCTACTGTGTCCTTTCTCAACCGATCCATGGCAGAATGGCCTCATGGCTGAAGAAGAAAGCATAGTCCTCAAACCACGAGAACCTTTCAGTGATGCTCTCCTACCTCAGAGCGCGGATGAACTCGCGAAGTTCATGGACCAACCGCTCGCGGCCATCGCTGAAACCATCACTGGCGCTCTCGCCGCTGGGCCAAAGGCTTGGACGCTGATGACGGGTCACATCGTTCAAGGAATCTTGCAGGGAAAACTTTATCAGCAGGTGAGCCGGGAGATCAAAGAACTGAGGGATAAGGGTAAGATACCCGACGACTTTGCGGACGAGAAGAAGTACAAATACGGTTTCAAGTCTTGGGTAGACCTGCTCAAGACGATTGATGAAAAGCCACCAGACTCAGACCTCTTGGAGGCTCTGATGGCGATGTTTTACGGTGCCAACAAGGTCAACGCCACCGACGCACAAAAAATGCTTAGCTACCGGCTTTTGCAGATCGCTAGGAGGCTCCATTCCGGCGAACTCTTGCTCTTGAGAGCCATTTATGACGCTTTCAAGCGCAAAGACTTCCAGCAACAGTGGGTAAGCCTATCGGTATGGACAAGTAAGATTGCAAAATTGCAAGGTCACAATCTGACCGCACTCGTACTGAAGGATGAGCACGCATTAGTGGAAGAGGAGCTGATTTCCGGGTATGCGAATGCCGGCACCACGGATTTCAACCAAAGCGTGCTTGGGAATAACGCGCGGCTATCCGACTTGGGGATAGCGTTCTGCCAAAACATCGAAACCTATCGCGTAGAGACGGGACCAGACTCAGCGTGAGCCAAACCCCAAGCGAAGATATCATTGACCTTCTCCCGCGCAGTTGACAATCTGAAGGAAGGTAAAGTCGTGCGGATCCTCAGATCAGGCACCGACTAGAAGGAAACCTTATCGCAAACGAGGCAGCGACCACTTGAGCTGCCCATTGGCGCAGCGATCCCTTTCGCAAGACATTTTGGACACAGTGATTGTTCCGGATGTGCCTTGTGATACCAGTACGGATCACGAAATTCGTACTCGTCACTTTTGAAGCGCAGCTTCTCGCGCAGTTCGCGGTTCTCGTCTTCCAGTTCCGAGGCTCGTTGTTTCAAATCGCGGAGACTGTCCACGATCTCATCGACGTGTTGCTTAGCTTCGCGATCCTTGAGGGTTTTGCCGAACTCGAAGAGCTTCTTCGAGATCTCCCCGGCAGTCTTGGCGATCGTCCAAGCTGTTGTGACCGTTGTAACTGGCTCCATGAGTTGAATTGTAGCCGGGTGCCCCACACATTCGCGTTCTTTGCGAATGTGTGGGCGTGTGCGCCGCCCCACTCCTCAGCGTGGCGGGTGGGCCCGTCCAAGCTCCGCTTGGGCGGGCTCGTTGATGTTGCAATCTCTCGAACACCCCAAAAATACCTCATCTCTTTTTTCATCACAAACGCCCAGTGAGCACCATCACAGACCTCCAACCGCCCGTCGGCGACAATGGAGATCGACCTGTGGCAGGACCGAGGTGTGCCCGTCACCAAGACGCTCCTCGAAGCTGCTCCAGCCCCACTAGTCGGCGCTCTTTGACAACACGAAGTTGAGGCAGTCAGCTGTCAAGTCCCCCCGCCGAAATCCGGCGAGTGAGCCCAACAAGCTAACTCCTTATTCCGTAATATTTTACCTATAACTCCTTTAAACTCAAAGATTTGAAAGGAATTTCCCGCCAAATATATGATTCTAAAGGGTCGGAATATAAAAAAAATCGCGAGGCCGGATAGTACCTTAGGAGTAAACAATCCGCACCCAAAGTGGGGACAGTCGAGCTAAGTCCTTATTCTGGAATATTTTGCAAGTAAGTC
>JBEKFN010000329.1:0-4953 GCA_050013295.1 Terriglobales bacterium | reverse complement strand
CAGCAACGAATCCGAGTAGTCGATCGCCCGGATGAGAATGCTGGTTAGAACAGCCAGTGAAAATTCTGCTGCCACCAGCCACCAGAACTGGCGCGGCACTGGCTGATGGGTCGAGGCCGCATGGACGATGCCATCAATAATCAGCTTTGTGATCCATAGCAACGCCACCGGCAGGAGCGATGAGAGCAGGCGAGCAGCTAGTCCAAACACTACAACTGCCGGGGCGGAGTCCCATACGATCTTGAGAACAGCCGGCACGTTCCGAAGGGCTGAAAGACGCTCTCGCCACCCTGTCCAGAAATTTTGCTGCTTGGCCATATTTGAGTTTCTTCTTTTTTCTTCCTTCGAGATTTTTCCAAATGCCAGATGGACGACGTGTGGAGGCGGATGGTGTCGGCTCCGCTAGCTAAGCTTGCCCCACAGAGATGACGAAACGGTCATTAAGGTCTGTCGCACCCACCCGCCTGGCTAGGTGTGGTGCGCTGCCTCTAGCAAGATCTCATCCTGCTGGCAATGCCGATCCGATCCCAACTCGGCCCCACGCAGTCTCATCCGGCTTGAGAGAGTGCGTCATTAGAAGACTTGCATCACGGTTGGTGTCGTTTTCCTGGCGATCAGTGCAATTCTCGTTCCAAATGTCCAGCCCCACAAACCCAAACTCAACAGTTGGTTACAGTATATATGGGCCTCTGGTAGGTGTAAAATCTGCCTACTTCGGCGTTCACGCAGTAGCTGGATCGGGAGTCGCTACTCGGGCAGTCCGAGCCGGCGCATGAGATCGGCGTAGCGCTGGTCCGAACGAATCGGGTCCAGGGCGGGATAACGAATGACGATCAGCAGTTCGTTGTCTCCGTCGGAGTAGGCCTTCTCCAGGTATTCGAATGCCTGGTCGCGGTCTCCGCTGATCGCAGACGCTACGGCCACAGCGGCCGAGCGATCTGTACCCCGGAGAGCCAGAATCAGTTCGCGATAGCTTTTCGCGTCTGCGCTCCAGGAGCCCGGCTTGGAAATAATTTTCTGGATCTCGCTTATCGCTTCCGCGAAGCGGCTGGTGGTAGCGTACAGCTGCGAGAGCTTGTAATGAGCAGGAGGAAAATTGGGATCCCGTTCGAGTACTTTCTGGAACTGGGCGAGCGACTCCGGGTAGCGACGGGCCTCCATCAGGAGCACTGCGTAGTTTGTGTTGACAATCGAAGAAAGAGGATCGAGCGATAAGGCAGTCTGGTATTGTTCGGCCGCGTCGTCCATGCGCTTCATCGGAGTGAGGCAGCCGAAAGCATAGAAATAGTGGGCGTTCGCGTTGTTGGGGTTTAATTCGATGGCGCGTCGAAATTCGGATTCCGCCTCGCTCCACCTTCTTTCATCCGCCAGTGCCAGCGCGCGCGCAGCATGGGCCTCGGACAGGGAACCATCCAGTTCAATCGCTTTGCGCCCCGCTTCGTCCGCCAGTAGTTCCCCTTGCTTCGACGTTATCCCAATATCGTAGCTGGGGCCAATGTTATAGGTGTTCGCCAGGCCCGCATAGGCGAGAGCATAACCGGGATCGGCGGCGATCGCCTGTTGAAACAAATCAATACTCTTCTTGAGGCCCTCGGGCGTGCGCCCGTACCAGAGTTGGCGCCCTTCCAGGTAGAGGCGGTAGGCTTCCGGGTTGGTAGTTCCGGCTCGCCCCAAGTGCTGCTGCTCGTTTCCGTTGAGCTGGATGCGGAGCTTGCTGGAAATATCGCGCGTAATGTCGCTCTGTACCTCGGTGATGTCGGCCTGGTTGCGATCATAGTGAGCGCCCCAAAGCTCGCTTCCGTCGGCGGTATTAACCAGATCTGCCTCAACCGCGACATGGTCGCCGTGCTGCATGATGCGCCCCATCAAAACTGCGCTCACCTGCAGCGCCTGGCCAATTTTCTGCGGATCGTCTTCCTTCCCCTTGTAGCGGAACACGGTGCTGCGCGCCATGACCTTAAGGTTGGGCAGTTGCGAAAGACTGCTGATCAGGCTTTCGGTCAAGCCGTCGCTGAGATACTCATTGTTGGCGTCAGCGGTGGCATTGACGAAGGGGAGCACGGCAATGGAGTCGACCTTGCCCGTCTGAGATTTCCCGTGCAGGAAGTACGCGCCCGCCGCGGCGGCAATCAGCACGATTACAGCGACGCCAGCGGCCAAGTACGCGCGCCAGCGGCGGGGCCCGACGGCAGCCGCGATGGACGAGGAACTGGCCGGCGATACAGCGCTCGGGGCGATCGAAGAGCTCGACGAACGCCCGGAGTCGGAGTCCCGTTTCAAACGCGCCAGGTCGGTGCGCAGATCGGCCGCGCTCTGATAGCGCAGGTTGCGATCTTTTTCCAGGGCTTTGCCGATAATGCGCTCCAACTCCGCAGGCAGATCGGGATTGAGCCGCAGCGCCGGGGCTGGCGCCGCATCCAGAATCGCTTTGAAGACCTCCGCCGAACTGCCGCCACGAAACGGAAGCGTGCCGGTTGCCATCTCGTAGAGCACCGCGCCGAAGGAGAACAGGTCGCTGCGCGCATCCACCTCTTTGGCTCGCGCCTGCTCGGGAGACATGTAGGCAACGGTGCCCAGCGTCGACCCGGGACTGGTGAGGTGTTGTTCATCGAACGTGGCTGTCATCGCGTTGACCGAGGCAGCCGGACTGGAAGAACTGGTGGTGGGCAGCGCTTTGGCCAGCCCGAAATCCAGAATCTTGGCGTGGCCGCGCTTGGTGACAAAAACGTTGGCGGGCTTGATGTCGCGGTGGACAATGCCTTGGGAATGCGCCGCGTCCAATCCGTCGGCCATCTCAATGGCCAACGAGAGCACAGTTTCGTTATCCAGCAGCTTTCCCGCAATCAGATGCTTCAGGGTCTCGCCGTCCAGAAACTCCATGGCAATGAAGGTCTGTTCGCCGTGTTTGGCGATTTCGTAGATGGTGCAAATATTGGGATGGTTCAGGGCAGAGGCCGCGCGCGCCTCCCGGCGAAAGCGCTCCAGTGCTTGCGCGTCTCGCGACAGTTCATCGGGCAGGAACTTCAGGGCTACGAAGCGTCCCAGTTCGATGTCCTCTGCCTTATACACCACACCCATGCCGCCGCCGCCCAGCTTCTCGATGACGCGGTAGTGCGAGATGGTTTGGCCAATCATCGAACGGTCTGCCTTTCAGGTCGCTTCATCTTACGGAGCGGCCCATGGCGCGTCAATGGAATGGAGGCGACGATCTTGGATGGCTGGTCGGCCAACCGGAAGTGACCCGCAGACAAGCCCTCACCGTCGGTTAACTTCCGAATTGTCCGTCATTCGCCCAGAATATCGCCCTTGTTCTTTTCACTAACGCGAGGTTTCTATCCCCAAGGGGATAGCTATTGCGGAGACAGCATCCAGCGGCCGCGAAATTGGCACCCAATTAGATACCCACTTCCTAATCCGTAGGAGAGTCCCGGCTCTGCCGGGAAGCCAGCAGAAGCGCAACCAATCCGCGAATGGGCTTCTTTCCAGGAGCGAGATGGCAATTCCAACCGGAGGAATCTTTACTTTATGAAGACGTTTGTAGTGGCGATGTTACTGGTGGCAGGCCTAGCGCTCACCGGGCGTGGTTCGAGTAATAACAACTCCGGCAATATCAACGGAAACTGGACTGCGGCTCTCACTGATACGGGTGGGAATGCGTTCTTCGGCTTCGCGACTTCATTGGTCGTGAATGGCGACGGGACGCTAATCGTCAGCAACTTCAAATTCGCGACGAACTCATCGTGCTTCGTGTCGGGAGAAACGGAGAGCGGTTCCTTCGTCGTCAGCGGAGACCTTAACGGCAACGTGACGGGCAAGTTCCAGTTTACGGTAACGTCGGGGAATCCCAGCGGCAACACGCTGACTCTGACGGGAACGGTGAATGGAAATGCAATCTCTGGCACGTGGATGCTGGTCGGAGGAACCGATTGCAGCGACAAGGGCACTTTCACAATAACGAAGATGTAGGTGAGGTAGATGCTGCGCCTGAAGCCAGTCGCTGCGGTAGGAAACTTACCAGGCGATGAAAGGGGAAGTGTGTTGTAAACACGTTTGCACTCACCACCCCGTTCAGTGAGTGTAACCGCGATGTTTCAACAGTAATCGCAGCGCAAGGAGGTGGGAGCAAGATAAGGCCAGACCGAGCGCAATTCACCAGATGGAGTAGCCTAAGTGACTAATTGACTATCATTTTACTCGGTGTACATACTGTAACGTTTGAATTGTGTACTTGGGCTTGGAATGGCGACAGCGACCACTAACCCGAGCCTCGAAAGTACGACTTCGTCTGCCGGGGTTGTAGTACCTCTCTGCCCGCCGGGGCATACCGCTTCGGGCTCCTCCACGGATCATCCTGCGGATTCCACGCAAGAGCCATCGCGGCGTAACACGCCGCAGGCGTTACTGGCGCTCTTGGCGCTGCACAAGGAGGTGCACCGGAGGAAAACCCTGGAAGCTCGCCAGACCGGGGACGATGGCGCTGTTCCCGAGGCGGAGCCTGAAGAGGGAGAGCAGTTCACTCTGGATGAGGTGCTTCAACTCGTCGCAGACAGGGCAGTAGCGATCACTGGCGCGGACGGCCTGGCGATTGCGCTGGCCGAGAACAACGAGATTGTTTTGCGGGCGGCGGCGGGCACGGTCCGGCCCGACTTGGGCGCGCGCATTGACCGCGATTCGGCCTTCTCCGGGGCCTGCTTCCGCACGGCCCAGATCGTGAGCTGCGACGACACCGAGACGGATGCACGGGTCAACCTGCAGGCGTGCCGGCGCTTGGGCGCACGCTCCATGGTCGCGGTGCCGCTGTGCGGTCGGAGGCGCGGGATTGGGTTGCTGCAGGCGTTTTCAACGCAGCCGTTCGGATTCGACGACAGCGATGTCCGCAACCTGAGCTTGCTGGCTGAATTGTTGCTGGGAGCGCTTACGCCGGAGGATGAGGACCGCTGTGCAGAGTCCGCG